>JAIBBY010000033.1 GCA_019694455.1 Pirellulales bacterium | reverse complement strand
GCCTTCCTCCACTGCTCAACTGCTCACCTGATCCAACTCGTGTGCCACCCAATCAAGACCATTGTCGCATTGGTAGCTCCGAGTCCCTACTCCCCGTCCTTCGCCTCTGGCTTCTTTGCCGCCTCGGCCTTGACCCGCGCCTCGCTCTCGGGCGTGACGCGTTCAAAAATCTCGGTCCGTCCCAAGAACGAAAAACCAATGAAACCGCGCACGTTGAGTTGGTTCAAATCATTGTTCTCGAACCACATCCGGCACTTGTAGGTCTTGCCGCTCTCGCCGTCGTAGATTGTCCCTTCCGACCACTCCTTCTTTTCAGCGTCGTACTTGAAGTCCTTGAGCATCGTGATCCCAATGAAAGGCCGCTCGCGCATCGCCTCGTCGGGGTTGTGCTTGTCCTTGGCGTCGGGATCCTTGTATTCGATCACCGTGCCGACCCAGGTGTCGCCATCGCGCACGATCTCAAGTTGGCCGTCCTTCTTCGGGAAAAACCACTTGCCCAAAATCGCGTCGGCTCCCGCCTTCGGTTCGGCGGCCAGCGACAACGAAGACAACACAAATAAAATCGCCAGGCCGTACAGCGTGGTTGCGCGAATCATCTCGATGCTCTCGTTGAAAAGTTTTGAAAGAGCGCGGCGGGGCGCCGCTGGCGCAGTATCGCAGCCCCCTTTGCCAATTGCCAGCGCGGTTTCTTGCCCGCCGCGGCCACCCTTCCCACGGCTCATTGGGTTCTATTTCGACCCCGCAACCCCTAGACTTGGCGCTGGCAAAAGGTGATCGCAATCAGCCCCGGCGACGCAATCATGAAAACCACTGGCGCAAACGCCCTCTTGCAAATGCTGGCAGACGCCGGCGTTCGTCACCTGTTTGGCAATCCCGGCACCACCGAGTTGCCGTTAATGGATGCCTTGGTCGACTTTACCAAGATCGACTACATCCTCGGGCTTCAGGAAGTCCCCGTCATGGCCATGGCCGATGGTTATGCCATGGCGTCTGGCAAGCTGGGCGTCGTCAATTTGCACATCAGTTGCGGCCTCGGCAACGCGATGGGCATGCTCTACAACGCCTATCGCGAAGGGACGCCACTCTTAATCACCGCCGGCCAATCCGATCGACGCCTGCGACTTGAAGAGCCGATCCTTTGGGGAGACATGGTTTCCGTCGCCCGGCCGTGGACCAAGTGGTCTTACGAGGTTGAGCGCATCGAAGACCTGCCGGTCGCTTTGCGCCGCGCGATGCAAACGGCGCTGGCTCCTCCCACCGGGCCGGTGTTTCTCTCGATACCGATGGACATTCAGTCCGAAATCGCCGAACTGGAGTTGACCCCCGCCGCGCCGCTCGATCGCCGCGTGCGTCCCCCGCACGATGCCATTCGCCGCGCGGCGGAGGTTTTGGCTGCGGCCAACAACCCCGCCATTCTCGTCGGCAGCCGTGTGCAAGAAGCCGACGCCGTCGAAGAATTGGTGCGCGTCGCCGAAGCGCTCGGCGCGCCGGTCATGTCGGAGTCGGGCACCACGCACGGGCGGCTTGGTTTTCCCGCCACGCATCCCCAGTCGACGCTCGGCATGCCGCTCTGGTCGCCCGAAGTGATCGCGCGGCTCCAAGAGTACGACGCGCTGCTGGTCGTCGGCATGGATCTGCTGCGGCAATATGTCTACTTCGAGCCGGCCCGCGCCATTCCGGCGCACGTCAAGCTGGTGCACCTCGACGAGAGCCAATGGCAGATCGGCAAGAACTACCCGGTCGAAGTGGGCGTGCTAGGCGACGTGAAGTGCAGTCTGGCCGAACTCGCCGAGTTGCTGCCGCGGGAGATGACCAGCGCCGCTCACGCCGCTGCCCGCCAGCGCGCCGAAAAACTCGCCGCCGCGCAGCGCGTCGGTCGTGAGGCGCTGCAAAGCGAGATCGAAAAGCAGCGCGGACTCAGGCCCCTGTCGCCCGGCGTCTTGATGGAGTCGGTTGTTCGCGCCATCCCCGACAATGTCGCTGTCGTTGAGGAGGCCGTCACCACTACCAACACAGTGCTGGAGCGATTGGCCGCGCTCAAGAACACTTCCGGCTATTTTGGGCATCGCGGTTGGGCGCTCGGCTGGGGGTTGGGCTGCTCGATCGGCGTGCAATTGGCTTGGCCAGACCGCCCGGTGCTGGCTTTGTTGGGCGAAGGGGCCAGCATGTACGGCATTCAAGGACTCTGGACCGCCGCTCGCTATCGCATTCCCGTCACCTTCGTCATCTGCAACAACGCCCAGTACCAAATCCTGAAAATCGGCGCCGGCCAATTGCAATTGCCGGGCGCCGTGGCAGGCAAGTATGTCGGGCTGGACATCGCCGGGCCAGAGATCGATTTCGTCTCGCTGGCCAAGTCGCTCGGAGTCGAGGCGCAGCGCGTCACCGAGCCCGACGAGTTGACACAGGTGCTGAAAGAGTCGCTCGCGGGCGACCGGCCGCGACTGATCGATGTCCCCATTCAACGAGGCACGCCCAAACGGTTGAACTACGGGTAGATACCAAGCCGCTCCCCAGTCGCTTTGAATTCTGATAACCTGCTCACATTATCTTATTCACACAAATCGGCGAATCACGATGGCTTCGAGTTTCAGCGATATCTTTCGATTGGACGGCAAGGTGGCCATTGTCACCGGCGCAAGCAAAGGCATTGGCGAGTCGATCGCTAAAGCGCTGGCCGCCTTTGGCGCCACGGTCGTGGTTTCCAGTCGCAAGCAGGAGGCGATTGACGGCGTAGCCCAGGCGATTCAAGCCGCCGGCGGCAAGAGCGCGGCCATCGCCGCGCATGCCGGCGATCTGAACCAGTGCCGCGCGCTCGTCGATCAAACCGTGGCGCAGTTCGGTGGGGTCGATATCATCGTCAACAACGCCGCGGCCAACCCCGTGTTCGGCCCGATCATCGACACCGACGACGCCGTGTTCGACAAGATCTTCGCCGTCAACGTCAAGGGTCCGCTGGAATTGGCCAAACGCGCGTTCCCGACCATGCAAAAGCGCGGTGGCGGTTCGGTCATCAACATCTCCAGCATCGGCGGCCTCAGCCCCGAGCCGATGCTTGGCGTCTACAGCGTCAGCAAGGCCGCGCTGATCAGCCTCACCAAGGTGCTGGCCAGCGAATGGGGACCGGCTCGCATTCGCGTCAATGCAGTCTGTCCAGGGCTAGTGCAGACCAAGTTCAGCCAGGC
Organism: Pirellulales bacterium; assembly: GCA_019694455.1. NCBI lineage: Bacteria > Pseudomonadati > Planctomycetota > Planctomycetia > Pirellulales > Pirellulales bacterium. Next base: position 50,507 of record JAIBBY010000033.1, on the reverse strand, counting down.
CCTCTGGCAGACAGAAGACATCTTGCGACGCTTCACCGAAGAACTGCCGTTGCGGCGCATCGCCCAGCCCGACGAGATCGCTCCGCTGTGCGTCTTTTTGGCGGGCGAAGGGGCGGGCTACTGCACCGGTTCGGTGTTTACCATCGATGGCGGACACACGATCTAACGATGCTTACCTGGCTCCGCGGCCGACGCCGGCGCAAACTGCTCGCCGATCCTATCTCGCCCATCTGGGTGAAATACGTCGAGTTGCATCTCGACGAGTTCACCCGGCTGCCGATCACCGATCAGCGCAAGCTGCTCGCCGATATGCGCGTGATCGTCGCCGAAAAGAATTGGGAGGGATGTGGCGGGCTCATGGTCAACGACGAAATGAAGGTGGTCGTCGCCGCATGGGCCAGTCTGCTGGTTCTGCATTTGGAGCATGACTATTACAGCCGCGTGCAGTCGATCTTGCTTTACCCTAGCGGCTATCAGGGACCAGAGCGGCAGCAGGGCGCGTTGGTTGGCCCCCCAGACGCGCGACTGGGCGAGGCCTGGTACCGCGGGCCAGTGGTTCTCTCCTGGGAAGACGCCGATCGCGCTGGCCGCGACGACGATGGCGCCAACGTGGTGCTGCACGAGTTCGCCCATCAACTCGACATGCTCGACCGCGTGATCGACGGCACGCCGCCGCTCGAATCGCGACAGGCCTATCAAGCCTGGGCGGCTGTCATGTCCGCCGAATACAAGAAACTGGCTGAGGATTGGCGACAAGGACGTCCCACGGTGCTCGACCCGTACGGCATGAAGGACGAAGCCGAATTCTTCGCCGTCGCGACCGAGGCCTTCTTTGGCCTGCCGATCGAACTGGCCGAGCGCCACCCGCGGCTCTACGAACAATTGAAAAGTTACTATCGGCAAGACCCCGCCCAGCGGCGCATCACGGCTCGCCAAGGGTAGTTGGCCACGAATTAAGACGCTTCCATGCCCACCCAACGGATTGTTATCGCCAAGCTATCCGGGAAAGCGGGCGATGTGGCATTGGAGACATTTCGCCGCTGGAATCGGGCGCGACTTGTTGATTCTCCCAACGAATGGGGATCCGACCATTGGCCGGATGCGCTGTTGCGCGAGGCCGACGCCTGGGCAGACCAGCTACGCCAACACGGACATCTGCCCCCCGTCACGTTCTTCGCCGAATATGTTGATCTCTGGGCCGGCGGCAAACCTTGGGAAAAATTTGGCGACGAGGAATGTGGGTTGCTGCAAATGTACGGCCAGCGCTGGGAACTGTTTTGCATCGCAAGCCCGCTTTGCGCGCCGACGACCAAACGACTTCGCCGCGATGCGCGGCGTGGACAATTCGACGAAGACAAAATCTTCGGCTGGCTGACTTTGGAGGCCGACCGCGCCTGGGCAGCGCTCATCGAGCGCGGCGCGATCGTCTTCTTGCGGCTAGTCTTGGGAGCGATGGTCGAGGATCACGAAATGGCCGCAAGTCAGATGTCGGTTCCAGATTGGATGTCGCAATTCGACCTTCCCTAATATCGAGGCACCGAGGGATCAATCTCTTGCGACCACTGATCGATGCCGCCAGCCATGCTCTGCGCGCCGGCATAGCCCTGCTCGCGCAGCCAGTTCACCACCCGCAAACTCCGTCCGCCGTGATGACAATGCACCACAATCCGCCCATTCTTGTGCGGCTCCAGTTCGCTCAGCCGGTCGCCAAGCTCGCTCATCGGCAACAGCGTCGCCGACGCAATGTGCGCGGTGGCGTGCTCGTCGCTCTCGCGGCAATCGATAAACAAGAGCGAATCGCCCGCGTCGACGGCTGTCTTCACATCGTGGCAAGTAACTTCGATCGGAATTTCGGGCGACATGGTGACTCTGCGATTGGTTAGGAAAAACAAACTAGCGCGACGCTACCCGGCAATGTTCCAGCATCCTGGCCGGCGTCATCACGTAACTGGTGTAGAACGGACCGAACTGGGCATACTTGGCGCTCGCCTCGTCGAACCGCATGCGATACACGATCTCTTTGAGAAACTCGGGATTGCGGGCCCACAGCGTGACCCCCCATTCCCAATCGTCGAGTCCCACCGACACCGTGATCAACTGTGTTACCCGCCCGCCAAATGTCATGCCGGTGCGGCCATGTTCCGCCATCAAGCGATTCCGTTCGGCCACATCCAGCGTGAACCAATTCGCCTGCGGATGGCGAATCTTGTTCATCGGATAAAAGCAGGTGCTTGGCCAAGGCGGAAACTCGGGTTGCAACCGCTGCCGGCGCATCATCACCTCGCGCCCCTCATACGCTTTGAGCTTGGCCTGGTACGCCGGGCTGTCGGCCGACTCTCCTTCCTCAATCAAGCGCTGGCCATATTGCTCGACGGATGGCACATACTCCGAGACCTCGGTCAACGAGACGAACGACCAGACCGGCTCGATCGCCGGTCCCAAATCGCTAGCCAACAACCGCTGATGCACGCCGTCGATTACAAGCGGATCGGGATCGAGGACCATCAAGGCAAAATCGGCCTTGTGCCCCGCCACCACCGAAGTCTGCAGCCGCTCGGGCGCCCCGGCGGCCTGCGGATCCAAGATGCGCGCGACCTCGGCCACGCCGTTGTCACGATCGGCGCTGGACAAATCGCATAATGCCGCGCGATTCCAGCGATAAAACAAATGCGAACAGTGCCAACCCTGATCGGGGCGAAGCGACACTTCTTGTGGCGGGGGGGATGCATGGCTCATGCCACGCATAATAACAGCCACGGCGCAGGCGACAACGCCCCCTGCTTACGGCAAGCTTGCCGCGCACAGATCGTTGGCTAGTCGGCAAAACACCTCGCGCGTGACCAGCGCCGTCGCCACGGCCCGCGGCTCGCCCGGCGCCTTGGTGTACCGCGACAGGGAGATCACGCCCGGCTTTTTCACCACCAGTTCGTAGTAGCTCCTGCGCCCTTCCTCTTGCTGCGGCGGACAAGAGCGCAGTTGCACCACGCAAGCATCAGCGTCAACTTCGATCGGTTGAATCGGCTCCAAGAGATAATTGAGCCGGTTCGCCAGCCCCTGGCTGACCTTTGCTAGTCGATCGATCGAAGCGTCGGCCAGCGCCGGATCATTGACTGCCATGCGCCGAAACGAACATGCCAGCGAATTTAGCTCCGCGAGTTCAGCTTCGACTCTGCGTCCGTCCACGACCAGCGTCAGCGCGCGCTCCTCCGCCGAGAACTCTCCGAACTGCGCCAGTTGCCCCTCAACATAGGCTCTTGTGTTCATGGCTCTCTCTTCTCGTTCGGTTCATACCGCACGAAGCGGCGCCGCCTCATGCGGTCGCCAAATCGGCCGGCGTCTTCGAATGCTCCAAATTGTGTTCCGTTCCGTCGTAACTTAGCACGGCCAGCTTCCCATCAAGCACGCTCTCGATGTGTACTGGCCGCCGCCACAGGCGCTGCAAATTCACCAGCGTGTCGCGCGCGTAATCCATTTGCAGCTCCACTCCGCTGTAGTCGTGTTCCAGGAACAGCTCGCCGCGATTTTTGTAGTTCGCCTCGCGGACCGCGATCAGCGGGCGGCCTCGATTGGTCAGGCTGAACAGTAGCCGCTCCTTAATCGCCGGAAACTCCCGACTCTCGATCTCGTACGCCGTCGAGTCGGGGTTGTAGCCAAATGAAAACAGCTTGTACCGTCGGCAAAAGTCGAGTGTCAAAAACTCGTCAATGAAGGTCAGGTCGTTGTGAATCCGCCGCACCTCGAAGATCTTTTCGCGTCCCAGATTGACGCCGGTGTCCCAACGCCGTTTGGCGGTCAGGTCATCACATTCATCGTAATCGCGGCCGAAACGACCCGTGTTCCATCGCTCCTCGATGTCGCGAAACAGCTCGATTCCCAATTTGTACGGATTCAGTCGACCTGGGCTGGTGGCCATCGTGCCTGAGTGGTGATCGGCGTAGTTCACCACCTCCTGCCCCGTTAGTCCCTGTCGGGTCATGATTGTGGAATGCCAATAACTGGCCCAACCTTCGTTCATGATCTTGGTTTGCGCTTGTGGAGCGAAGTAATACGCCTCGTCGCGCAGCATGGCCAGGATGTCGAGTTGCCACGCCTTGAGCGGCGCATGCTCCAGCAAGAACAACATCACGTCGCGCGTTGGCTTTGACGGAAACCGCGCTTCGTGTCGAGCTTGCTCGCCGCGTAATCGCTCCGCCTCAGCCGCCATCGCCTCGGGCGGATTCACAAAGCGATCTAGGTAGCCCTTGGCCCGAAAACGCCCCGGCTGTCGCGGCGCGTCCTCGTCTGTATCGCCGGCTGGTTTAGGTCGCTCTACAGGGGCGTGGCGCTTGATGAAGGGAGAATGAATGTCGATCAAGTCATCAATCGACAGACAAGCGTCAATAAAATTCTCGACGTCATCCACCCCGTTGCGGTCCATGTGCCAGCGAATCCGTTGGCCGTGGTTGGCCATCTGGTCCATCATCTTGCGGTTGGTCTGGCTGAACCAATAGTTGTTTTTGAAGAAGTCGCAGTGACCGTACACATGCGCCATCACTAGCTTTTGATCCGCCAGCGCGTTCGACTTCATCAGATACGCGTAGCAGGGATCATTGTTGATCACCAGCTCGTAGATTTTTTGCAGCCCGTATGTGTAGCCTTTGGAGAGCTGTTCGTACTCCATCCCAAATCGCCAATGCGGAAACCGCACCGGAAAACCGCCGTACGCCGCCACTTCGTTCAACTGATTCGAGTCGACCACTTCAAAGATCGTTGCAAAGAAGTCCAGTCCATAGCGACGCGCATGCCCTTCAATCTCCACCTGCAAGGCGGCTAAATCGGCGGGTAGCGGTTCAAATCGGTGTAGTCCCATTCCATCCCCCGAAGTTGCGGCGAGTCGCAATCGGAAAACGCAAATCGCGTGCCCCATGAATTGGCGAATTTGATTCTCTCTCTCCGTCGTCGGCCTCGCTGGTCGCCACGCGTCGGGCGCGAGACCCCAGCTATTTCCCTTTGCCCAAGAAAGTCTTGATCGATTCGAAGATCGCCTCCTTGTTGCGGATCTCCGAAAGCACCAGCTTTTCTTCATCTTCCTTGAAGCCGCTCCGTAGCGCTCGGATGAACTCCCCGGATCCGTACGGGCTTTCCACCTGCCCATAGCAAAACAGATTGATTTCCGGCAGCAATTTGCTCCGCAGCAGGTTCAGGCATGTTTCGTTGTCTTCGCCCCAGTTGTCGCCGTCGGAAAAGTGAAAGCAGTACACGTTCCATTCGCTCGCCGGGTAGTCCGCTTCCAGGATTTCGCCACATAGCTTGTAGGCCGAGCTGATTCTTGTGCCTCCGCTCTCGCGTGTGTGATAAAAGGTTTCCTCATCCACTTCTTTGGCCGCCGCGTCGTGAATCACATAGCGTATCTCCACTCCCTGATACTGGCTTCTCAACCACGTGTCGATCCAAAACGCCTCGGTTCGCACAATCTGCTTCTGCTCATCGGTCATTGAGCCCGACACGTCCATCATGTACACGATCGCCGCATTGGCCTGCGGTTGTTCGATTGTCTTCCACGCGCGATAGCGTTTGTCTTCGTTGATCGGCACTACTAACGGGCGTTCACGATTGTAAGACTTCGATGCGATCTGCCGGCGCAACGCCTCTTTGTATGTGCGCTTGAAGTGCCGCAGCGACTCCGGCCCCGCTCGCCGAATGCCCGTGTACTTCGACTTCAGCTCGTTGATGTTCGCCTGCCCCTTCGGCTCGATCCGCGGCAATTCCAATTCGTCCCCCAAAATCGCCGCTAGCTCCTCCAGACTTACCTCCACTTCGACCAAATGCTGTCCGGGCTGGTTGCCCGCGTGTCCCTCGCCTTGGCCGTTGGCGTCGCCCGGCATCACTTGGTCCCCTTCCTCGCCATCTCCCTGACCGACGCCACCCGATCCGTTCTTACCAAAGCGAAAGTGCGGCAGGTCGAGTTGCGGGATCGGAATGCTGACTAATTCACGTCCTTTGCGGCCGATCATCTCGCCGTGTGTGACGTACTGGCGCAGATTCTGGCGAATCCGCCCGCGCACGATCTCGCGAAATCGCGATTGGTCTCGCTCAATGCGTTGCACCATTTCGGCCGCCTCCACGATCACTCTGTGCGACTACTTGCGCCCTGGATTCCATCGGTGTTAGTGCTTTACGTCTCCTCGGGCGAAGATGCTCGCCACGTAGTGCAGCACGTCCGTCGCGCTCTCGTCGTCGTATCCGTAATCGCGAATCAAACGTGACTTCACCACGTCGATCTTCGCCTGCGTTTCGGCGTCGACCACGTTCGACACCAGACTGGTCAACTTGATCGTGTCCTTCTGGTCCTCGAACAACTTTAGCTCCAGCGCTTTATACAGTCGCTCGTTCGTCTTGTAGTCGAACGTCCGACCGTCGATCGACAAAGCGCCGATGTAGTTCATGATCTCCCGGCGGAAGTCGTCCTTCCGCGCCTCCGGAATGTCGATTTTCTCCTCAATCGAGCGCATTAGCCGCTCGTCCGGCTCGTCGTACTGCCCGGTGAACTTGTTCTTCACTTTCTCACGCTGCGTGTACGCCTTGACATTGTCGATGTAGTTGGCGCACAACCGCTTGAGCGCGTCTTCGTCAGCCGCGATAGCGCGTTGCACCTCGTTCTTCACTACGTTCTCATACTCATGCTTGACCACTCCCAGCAATTCGCGATAGCGAGTCTTCGTCTCGTCGCTGGTGATCAGGCTGTGGTGTTTGAGGCCCGACTCTAGCTCGTTAAGCACCATGAAAGGATTGATCGAGCTGGCCTCGGGATGCGCCACCAAAGCGTTCGAGACCTTGTCCTGCACATAGCGCGGCGAAATGCCGTGCATTCCTTCGGTCGTCGCCTCCTCGCGCAACTCCTTGATGTTGTCCTCGGTGAATCCCGGTAGGCTTTTGCCGTTGTACAGCTTTAGCTTTTGCAGCAGAGACAAGCCCGCGTTCTTCGGCTCTTCCAGCCGCGTCAGCACGGCCCACATGGCCGCCATCTCGATCGTGTGCGGTGCGATGTGCTTGCCGTGAACCTTGCGCTGGTTGTAGTCCTTTTCGTAGATCTTGATCTCGTCCGACAGTTTGGTGACGTACGGCACGTCGATCTTCACCGTTCGGTCGCGCAGAGCCTCCATGAACTCGTTGTTCTGCAGACGCCGGTACTCGGGTTCATTGGTATGGCCAATAATCACCTCGTCGATATCGGTCTGTGCGAACTTCTTCGGCTTGACCTTGTGCTCCTGGCTGGCGCCCAAAAGGTCGTACAAAAACGCCACATCCAGCTTGAGCACCTCGACAAACTCGATCACCCCCCGATTGGCCACGTTGAACTCGCCATCGAAATTGAAGGCCCGAGGATCGCTGTCGCTGCCGTACTCGGCGATCTTGCGGTAGTTGATGTCTCCCGTCAGCTCAGTCGAGTCCTGGTTCTTTTCGTCTTTCGGTTGGAAGGTGCCGATGCCAATTCGGTCTTTCTCGCTCAGCAATAGCCGCTTCACTCGCACATCCTGCACAACGCGCGTCCAATCGCCACCGTAGTGCTTCAAACGGTCGCTATAAACGTACCGGCAGAAGGGGCACATTTCTCCGTTGATCCGCACCTGATAGGTCCCCTCCATGCGGTGCTCGTTCACTCTGTCGGCAATCTCCTTGCGGAATCGCTCAGGAATCAAATGCAACGGCTCTTCATGCATTGGGCACTCATGCACGACGGTCGGGTCATTCAAGTCGACCCAGCCCAGCGAATACAACGCCCCGTCGTCGCGCGAAGAATACCGCTCCAGGCCCTTCTTGAGCAGCCGCGCGATGGTGCTCTTGCTGCTCCCTACCGGGCCGTGCAATAGCAGCACGCGGCGCTCAATTCCATACCCCTTGGCTGCGCTCTTGAAGGCGTTGACCAATGCGCAGGTGGCATCGTCCAGGCCAAACACCGCGTCGGCGCCGTCGTCGTCTGGATCGTCGAAAAATCGGTAGTGCAACCGCTTTTCGCGAAACTCTTCGTAGTGATCCACGCCGTACGACAAGATCATGTCGTAAACCCGCTGAAAGGCGTTGCGCGTGATTTCGGGCTGCTGGCGCACCAGATCCAGATATTCTTCAAACGTGCCCGTCCACGTCTTTTTGCGGAATTGATCCAGATCCTGGCGTTCCGAAATGAGCGATATGATAGCGCGTCCGTCGAACATGATGTTCTCCCCGTAAGGGTTTGCCACCTCGGATCGCGGCTAATCGCGGTTGCCGCGAAGATCAAGGCGTCTGGCGAAAGTCTTGAGTTGTTCGCTTTGGTTCTCGTGATTGCCAACAATCCTCCGGCACGCGAGATCTGGCTAATTCCGCTCTTGCCAAGGCGTTCCCGCATGCCGCGCCACGCCGCCCGCGCAGCACACAGCGGCGCGAGCGATGTGCGTCGACAGTCACCCCGCGGTCGGTGTTGCTGGGGTCAAAACCTCAAGAGAACTTCCCGCCGCGCGCTGTCGCGCCTTCGCTCAAGAGAATTGGCAAAGATCAAGCGGAACTGGAGAGGGGAAGTTACTGGCAGGGTGTGAATCCATTCCTGTGCCGAAGCGACCGCTCATTCGCTAGCCGATTCGTGACAGTTCCCTCTGTCTAGATAACAGTATCACTACGCTCCTAATATCGGGCAATATCGAGTTTAGCTCGCTCGATCACAATCATTTGGCATTTAGCGCGCCTAATGGCCGCTAATTGCCCGTCGCACAAAGGCAACATGTCTCGAATCGTCGAGCTGGCAACACATTAGCATGGCTTGTGAAAATTAGAACAAGCCCGCGCGGTGCACAACAATTTGCCATTGCGCTGCGTCCTGGACACTTGGACTGAACCGCTGCCATTCCAAAAATCATCGTTAGGCGGAGGCGTGCTTCGAGACTTCAGCCTCGTCGACCACCGGCCAGTGGCTCTAAAGTCGTAACACGACTTTGTGGAAGCTCAACTTGCTCGGTGGGTCCTGGGCTTGCGCCAACTTTACCCGAGCAGGCGACTCACTGCATCCATCAAGCGATCCATCGCGAACGGCTTGCGGATGTAGTCGTCCACGCCGAGCATCTCGGCGTACGCCTTGTGGCGGCTTCCCTCATTGGCCGTGATCATGATCACCCGCATCGGCACCGCGTGAGTGCGTCGCAGCTTCTCTAACACTAAAAAGCCGCTCCGCTTCGGCATCATCATGTCCAAAATCACGAGGTCTGGATTCTCGCGCTCCGCCATAGCCAATCCCTGGTTGCCGTCGCGCGCCACCAGAATCTTGTACCCCTTGGATTCTAAGGCCAGCCGCATCGACTCAACGATCTCATGATCGTCGTCTACCAATAAAATGCGTTTTTCCGGCTTCGCTGCCGCAGTGTCCGTCATCGGTCAACAATCCCCGCTGTTTGCCAAAAGCAAAAAACGCCACGTTGTACCCCTCTTGGGGCGCTACTCGCCCCCAAGCTCGCCGGCGAGCTTCTTTTCATCCTGTTGTCCGGGATGATAGCTGCGCTTGGCGGCCTTGAGCACGTCGTCCCAGTAGAACGGTTGCGGCTTAAACTGCATTTGCGACATCAGCTTCGCCTGGTCGAAAAAGTGCGGCGAATCGGCGTGCCCGCTCTCTCCATACTGCAGCAGCGAGACCGCCTGAATTCGGTCGGAGAATTCGACCGCCGACACGTAACTGGCGCCCACCACCGCATAACGCTTCTTGATCGTCTTCACCAACGGAATGTCAATTGACGGCGTGAAGTACATGTTGAACACAATGCCGAGCGGACCAAACGAACCAGCGCTCGGCAGACTCGACTCCTTGTCGTTGAACGGAATCTGAAAGAAGTCGGCTACGTTGGCGTGTCGCTGCAGTCGATACACGTCGCCATACGGCACCTTCCAGTCGCCAAACACCTTCGTCAGCCCCTGCGCCGCTGTCAGCAGCGCATGGAACTTCTTGCTCGGATCGTCGATGAACTGACGTTGCAGCGTCTCGCTGCGATACACATCGCCATAAAGCTGTTCGTACCACGCGATGCACAATGTCGCCTGAGTTGAGTCGATATGCACCTTGCGATCCCAATTCATCAAGTGATCGAAATATGGCTTGGACTGCGCCGCCAAGTCGGGGTGGCTGGTTTCCAACTCCTTGTGCAGCCGCGCCAACGCCGGCAGTTCCACCACCGCCCAATACAGCGTGGTGTCGAAGCAGGCCTTTTGCCAACTATCGAACTCCATGTCCTTCATCTCGCGCAGCAGCATGCGCGACACCTTCGCCCGCCGCTTGTCGTCGTGCCGTTCGCGGACCATGTAATCGGGGTAGTCGCCCAGAGAGGGGTTGCCGTCGTCGGTCACGGTGTACGGCGTCTGATTGCAGTTCTGCACAAAGCCCGACGGGGGATTCAACGTCTGCGGCAATTCGTCGATCGTATGAATACCTTTCCATTCCGTGTCCGGGTTGCTGCCATCAACCGGGCTGGACCAGTCGAAGCTCGGATCGCGCCGCGGCACGATGCCGTTGTACAGATAGAAGATGTTGCCTTCTCGATCAGCGTACACCGTATTGAAGATGTGAAACTCCAGCATGCTCATCGCCTCGCGCCATTCCGCGAAGTTCTTCGCCCGCACCATCGCCAGGTTTTGCCGCGATAGGAGCGCGTCATAGAACTTGCCGATGTTGGCGACGATGTAGCTGGTGTCGGACTCCTTGCGGATGATTGGCCCGTGATGCGTCTTGCGAAAAACAAACTCGCGCTCCTCCATCCCTTTCTTCTTCTTGACCCGGATCGTGTCCTTCCATTCAGTCGCCTGCCGATACCCCTTGTCGTAACGGTAATTCAGTGGATTCGCCGGATCGTCGAACGTTTCGCGCCACGCGCTACCGATTCCTGGATTGTTCACCGTGAAGGCCCAACCCAGATGCTCGTTGTGCCCGAGCGTCGGGATCGGGCTGCCAAAGAAAGTGGCGCCGGTGAAGTTCCAACCCTCGCCGCTCTTCATATGGCCTTCGTAGAACTGACCAAATCCGTAGTACGGCTGATGTGGGTTAATGAACAACATTGCCTTGCCGTTTTTGGTGCGGCTCGGCGAAAGCGCCCAGGCGTTCGATCCCTTCCCCGCGTCGGCGACCGCCTTGAAATCGGTCGGCACATGATCCTTGGATTGTCCTGTATTGCCGAAGGTCATCTCCAAAATTACCTGCCGTCCCATGGCGATCATTTGCCATGGTTCAAACCGCTCGATCAAGCGCGGCTTAACCTCAGGGTGTTTCTCCAAATAGTAATTCACACCCTTCACAAAGGCCTCGCACGACTCTTTGATCTTTGGCTCCATCTTTTCGTAATCGGCCTGCGAGCGCTGAGGAATCTCGAACGCCCGGTTGATCATGTCGCTCTTCAGCCCCTTGTCTCCGTACAATTCCGCGTACCGACCCAGCCCCATTACATACGAGTCTTCGAGTTGCCAAAAGTAATCCTCTGCCTGACAGTAGGCGAAGCCGAAGATCACGCTCGCGTCGGTTGGCCCTTCGATGTGTGGAACGCCCCAAGCATCGCGATGAATCAATACGCTCGCGGCCAGTTGGTCTGCGCTCTCGGTCAAAGACTCATTTGCCGCCGCAACGCCGGCGCCAAGCGCCATCACCATGCACGCGACCAGCGATTGCCAAATCCAACCTGCTAACGACAAATTCCGCACGGCGGTCACTCCCAGGTTTGCAATTATTTTGGCCGACTCGCAGCGCACAGGCCGCCGACAGCCCATCCGGGCAAAGCTGAGATTGTAGCCCAGCCGCGTAGTCGATGCGACTGCCACGAAAGCCCAATCAATGCCATCTCCATCCGGTTGCACGGCGCCGCGCGCCTCAAAGGGGCAATTGTGTCGCGTTACATTGCCACGGCCGGCTCTTCGGTCGGTGCGTCGTCCAATCCCACCGTATAGAGGTCCGGCGGGGCATGCTCAATCACACGCATTGACCGCCATTTACCTTGCAAGAAGCGAACCAAATAGATCGTCCCCAGTCCGCAAACCCAGCAAGTAATAGTCACCCACGAGAATAAGAGCCCCTGCCCAAACACGCGTGTCCCTAGCCAGGTGAACAGCACCGGAACCGGGGCCATGAAGAGCGAGGCGAACAAGATGAACCGCGTGTCGCCAGCGCCTTTCAGCGCTCCCACAAACACCAAAATCATCGTATCGAACAAGCAATACGCCGCCACGAAGCGCAGCAGCACCGTCGTTAGGTCTCGCAGCTCCCCAAACTCGCCTGGGTCCATCCCCGCCTGATGCGGCATCAAGAACATGTGCGGCGCCAACAAGTACAACAGCGAGATCGCGCCCATGTAGAGTGTCGCCATCTCGTATGCCGTCCAAGTGCCGCGGGCGGCCAGTTCTGGTTCGTTCTGCCCCAGTCGTTGTCCTACCAGCGTGGTCACCGCCATGCTCATGCCCATCATGGGTATGAACGCCAGACTGTTGATGGTGAATGCCAAATTGGTGGCGATCAGCTCGTGTGGTCCCAGTCCGCCCACTAGCATCAGAAAACTGCTGAAGGTCGCCACTTCAACGAACATCTGCACGCCGGCCGGATAGCCGTAGTACAGCATGCGCCCAAACAGCTCGCGGTCGAACCTGCAACCCGACAGAGTGTGAAATTCGTGGCGGTTCTTCTTCAACAGGATGAGCGTCAAATACATGGCCGACCGCAGCCACAGGCCGATCACAGTCCCCCAAGCTGCCCCTTCGATGCCCATTTCAGGAAAGCCGTAGTACCCAAAGATCAACACGTAGTCGATCATCACATTGACCACTGCCCCAATCGTGTCGACGATAGCTACCACCCGAACCCGACCGCGGCCGGTGAAGAAACTCGACATCGCCGCTGCCATCACCATGCCGGGCGCGCCAACACAATGAATCTGATAGTACGCCACCTCCTGAGCGCGGATCGCTGGCTCATGACCAATGAAATCGAACACGGCCGGCGCCAGCGGAATCGTGGCCAGCATCAGCGGCATTGCCAACAGCGATAGCCAAATGCCCTGCCAGACCGCTAGTCCAATGCGGTGATGCCGTCCGGCGCCGTAGTACTGTGCCACGAACGCGTTGACGTACATCGCCACGCCGAGAAAAAAGCACTCGACCGTGAAACTCAATACAACGGCCGGAAACGCCGCCGCCATCGCAGTTGGCGAGTACCAGATCAAGAAGATCCGATCCAGAAAGTCCATCACCGTCCAGCTCGATGTCGACACCACCAGAGGCCACGCGAGAGTCCACACCTCGCGTCCTCCGCCGGGACGTCCCCACCAGCCAGACCCCAAACTAGTCGCCGCTCCGTTGGTCGACATACCGCCTCAACTCAATTCCATAGCAGCGGCCAATTGTGCCGTCCCAGACAATAGTTCGGCCTGACGCGCTTCCGACTACCGACACGGCTGGCCGATCCTGGGTTCGACAACCGGACCGTCATGTCCGCTTACGCTGCGCGCCACTTCAGGTCATGACGCTGCCCATTTGCCGGATGCGCCTTATCCAGCGCGTGCAGCGTGAAGCTGGCTCCGTCAGGCTCCAGATTCACCTCCACCCAACCACTCGGATCGGTCGAGTTGAATGGATACGCCGTGGGCGGCAGATTGATCAGGTGCAGTCCGTCGCGCTCGCGTGCCTGCCAGTGGTGCGTATGCCCAAAAACATACGCTTTCACCTGCCGCCGCGGCATGATGACCTCAAACAATTGCTCCGTGTCGCTCAAGCCCATACTTACACCGGCGCCAGATACCGGGTTGTGATGCGCCATCACGATTGCCGGGCGATCGCCGTGCGCATCGAGCGACTCGCCCAGCCAGCGCAATTGGTCCGCTCCCAGCGTACCGGGCGTGTAATTCGTTCGCTCCAGTGAATCGAGCACGAACCAATTGGCGCGCTCGGCGACGATGATCGAAACTTGTCGGCTGTCGAGTCCCTTCACCGTCGATCGGAACGGCATCGCCCCTTCCCAGAAACGTTCGCGATTGTCGTGGTTGCCCAGCGCCAGATGCACCGGAAAGCCCGCCTCGGTGTACGGTTTGATCAGGCTCAAAAACTGTTGATAATCTTCCGCGCCCCCTTCTAGAAAGGCGCAGTCGCCATTCACCAGAACATGCGACGGTCGCTTGGCGTGCGACCGCACTTCTTCTCCAACCTGTGCCAGATGGGAGTACATATCCACGCCCCGGTGCTTCACCGCGCGATCGCGAAATATGTGCGTGTCCGACAACAGCGCGATCGTATGCGGGTCGGCGGCGGGTTGCTCCGCGCAGCTTGCCGATTCCAGCGCTAGCCAACCGGCGCTCGCCGCCGCCACGCTGCTACCTATAAACCAACGACGAGAGATAGGCTCTAAATGAATCGGCATGGCGAAGCACCTGACAAAACCAATTGCGGTCGCCAACCGCGCCGCGCGACGCCCTGGCTGGCCGCGTCAGTCTACCACTTCGAGACAATCGCCGCTGCCACTACACTAGCGGTTTCCTTGCTGTCAACCGCACCAGGCCAGACGGATCATTTATGCGCATCGTCCTCTGCTATCCGGTCGAACCCAGGCACGTCGAACAGATCGCCCACATCGCCACTCAGGCCCAGGTGGTCGACGCTGGCCAAGAGCGTATCGGCACGGAGATACTTGACGCCGACATTTTCTGCGGTCATGCCAAGGTGCCGGTCCCCTGGGATGATGTCGTCAGCCGGGGCCGACTCCGCTGGATCCAATCGTCTGCCGCCGGGCTAGATCATTGCCTTGTTCCCTCCGTCGTCGCTTCCAATATCACCGTCACCAGCGCCTCAGGAGTGCTCGCTGATCAGGTGGCCGAACATGCCATCGGCTTGGCTACGGCACTTTCGCGCAGCTTGCCAGTTTTCTTGCGCGCGCAGCAGAAGCGTGAGTTCATTCGTCGTCCCACGAGTGACCTTCACCACAGTACCGTCGGCATCATCGGCTTCGGCGGCGTTGGTCGACGGATTGCCGAACTGTTGGCGCCCTATAGGACGCGCATTGTCGCCACCGACCTGTTTCCCATCGATCGTCCGCCGCACGTCGCGGAGTTATGGCCTGCCGAGCGACTCGACGACGTCCTGGAAATTGCTGACTTTCTGCTGCTGGCCGTACCGTTGACTCCTCTCACCGAGCAGATGATGACCGCCGACCGGTTTGCGCGGATGAAGCCCGGCGCTTACTTTCTGAACCTCGCGCGCGGCAAGCTGATTGAAGAGTCAGCGCTGGTCGCGGCGCTCGATTCAAAACATCTCGCAGGCGCCGCTCTCGATGTCACCCCCACCGAGCCCCTGGCCGCGGACAGCCCACTTTGGTCCGCCCCCAATCTGATCATCACCCCCCACGTCGCGGGGCAGTCGGCGCGGCGCATCGACGACATGACTGATTTCTTCTGCGACAATCTGGGGCGCTATCTGACCGGCGCGCCCCTCAAGAACCTGGTCGACAAGAATCTCGGCTTTCCTCGGCGCCTGCCTGCCTAGCGGCGTGCTGAAGCTATCAACACATTATAGCATTGCTGCGTTCATCTGGACGGCCGCTCTGTCTCGCTTCTAAGATACGCGGCAGCCAGGAAACATCAGGCCCATCCGTGAGTAGGGGAATGACCACCACGATCATCCAAAATGAGACGCCCACAATCGCTCACAACGGCACGGTGGGTGAGCGCCGGGGCCATGAGTTGCTGACCAAGTATCAAGATATTATCGACGATCAGCGCTTCGCTTGGACCGTCCACCACCGTTTGCTCAAGCCGCTCGGCGCTGGCGGCCAAGGTATTGTCTACCTTAGCGAACGCCGCGGCGCCGACAACTTCACCCTCCCCGTCGCACTCAAGGTCTTTTCTCCCGAACGCTACGATGACCTGCACGCTTACGAAGACGCCATGGCCCGCATGGCCCAGGTCGCCGCGCATGTGGCCCAGATTCAACAAGACAATCTGCTCGATGTCCACAACTTTCTCGATCGCAATCGCATCCGCCTCATGGAAATGGAGTGGGTTGATGGCTATGACCTCAGCCGCTTGCTCACGGCCGAAATGCTCGAGCGCGTCCGCGACAAGGTGAGCACGCGCCGCTGGGAGTACCTGAACAACGTCATTGTCACCGCCGGCCCCAGCCAACCTCGGCTCAAGCCGGGCATCGCCATTGCCATCCTCCGCGATTGCTTGGCCGCCGTCGCAGCGCTCCATCGTGAGGGGGTGGTCCACAGCGATCTCAAGCCCGCCAATCTCATGGTCAAGCGCACTGGCAATGCCAAGATCATTGACATCGGCTCCGCCTTCGAACACGAAAATCCGCCGCCGCGCCGCACCTGCACCCCCGCCTATGCCGCGCCGGAGATCTTGGAAGGTGGGGAATGCACCCCTCGCTCCGATCTCTGTAGCCTAGGCTACGTATTGATCGAAATGCTTGGCGGCGCCCCGCCGTTCGCAGGCCTCGTCGAATGGCGCGACCTACTGGAGGCCAAGCGCGCCCTGGCCGCGCGGCTGCCGCAGATCTTGCCCCCCGAAGTCGTTTCCAGCGAACTGCTGATGACCATTTGTCGAGGACTGATCGCCGCCGATCCCAATCGCCGCTTCCCGAGCGCCGAGGCGGCAGAGGTTGCGCAAGAAGGAGCGGCCAGTTTTCAGCGGCAACTCATTCATGGCGATCTCGCCAGTGAGTATGACAACGAAATTCGCCTCTGGCTTGAAGAACTCGACGACTAACGGCGCAGTGAAGTACTCTCCGTGCCGCTTCAGAAAACAGAATGTTCGCTCACTCGATCCGATAAATCTCCATATCGGGAGTTTGCAAGATTGGCGTCAGCCATACCGGCGGCCGGCCATCGGCCAACGCCTGAAAAAACGTCAATCGCGGATCGCCGCGTCCCTTCCAAAGCTGCGGCCAGAACAACACGTGCCCGGCATGATATTGCTGCGCCAACTGGCGCGTTTCGGCCTCGGTCCACTTGGTTGCGGTGTACACCCTCGGCGTGAGTCCCAGCACTGGCGCGCCTAGCAATGCGCCGACGGTTTGCGACTGATAGGCGATCAGTGGCCTCGCCAGCGAGGCGTTGGCTACGAGGTAGCCCCGTGCCGACTGTCCCGCCAGATTGCCGCTTAGTCCACGCTCGATCGCGCGCATCCCTGCCAATGACTTTTCATGGATTGGACGAAATTCCAAATAGGCTTGCCACTGTCCTAGCCCGAACGCGAGCGCTGCCCCCGACGCCAAACCGATGCGCAACGTCCCGGGCAGCGGCGAAACTAACTGCCGCCATGTGCCAGCGGCTAACAAGATGGCAAACGGTGCCAATGGCAACAACATCCGATACGAAAACGTGATTGAGGTGCGACTTTCCAGCAGCGCCAGAGCCGCAATCGTCAACCCCATGTATAGTCCCGAAAACACGATCAATCCCCCTGGGCGACTCGGCGCCCAGATCCGCTCTCGTCCCTGACGAGTGGCGAACAGCCACGCGACGTACGCCACCAGCGCGATCACCATCGCGGCGGCAATCATTTCGCCCAGATGCCCCTGTTTGAGTCCGGCCCAATCGAGCCCCACAATATCCCCCGCCGAGCGCAGCATGCGCGGTGCGACGGTCGACAGCGGTTCCGACTTTCCCAGGTCGTTCCCACCTTTGAAGTCGCCTACTAGCGCATAATTGCGTCCAAACACAGCGCCCAGGGTGATTGCCGGCGCCGCCATTCCTAGCACCAAGTCAAAAACCGATCGTCTGCTGCGCAGTAGCGCGCACCGCAGCGCGAGCCAGAAAAACAACGTTGCCACGCAAAACAAACCCACGTAGCGCACCAAGAACGCGGCCGACGCCGCGAGGCCCGCACCGACGTTCTCCGGCAGTGAGCGCTCAGCGGCTAGATTGGTCGACAGTGCGGCGACGCCGAGCGTGCAGAGGATGAAGCACATTTCGCTCATCCCACTGGCGATGTTGAACCAGTTGCCCGCGATGCCATACCATGCCGCTCCAGCGGACGCCGCCAACCACCAGCTTGTGGTTGATCGCCGCGTCAACAGCACGATCATCGCCGCGCTGGCGTGATAACACAGGAGCGCGATCGCCAGCGCCGACTGGTCTGCCGACAGCCCCAGCGTCATGCCGAGGGCGATCCACAACGAAAAGCCAGGCGGAAAAACGGTCTGCGGCGTCGGCAACACTCCCAGACGATAATGCTCGTCGTAGAAAGGCAGACTGGTGGCATAGCCGTGGCCAGCCAGCAGATTCTCCGCGCCGCTGGCGTACTGCGCGTAGTCGCTGGAAAGAAACTGCCACTCGCGCGCGATTGGCCAAGTGATGGCCGTCGCCGTGATCACCCAACAAAGCGTCGCCGTGCAGGCAACCGACGTTGGCCAGTGGCGCAAAGTGGGGACGGCAGTGGGCGCATTCTCGCGCACCGGACTACATCGCCTCGACGGGCACTATGCGCCGCCGCGGGCGGGCGCGTACCGCCTGTGCATGTTCGCGCATCGGCACGAGCGAAAATGAGCGAGCCAGCAGCGCCAAGGCATCGCTCACCACGCGCATCTTGTCGGTGCTGTGCATCCGCATGGCCGGAAAGAAGTCCAATCGCGTATTGTCGTCGCAGCCCAAAAAATCGAGCGGATGCAACAGGATTGAGGGCTCCACACGGGCCAGGCGGCAGGCGTTCACGGCCGCGCGAAAATACTGCATCGCGGCCAAACGAGAAAACTGCGCCAGATACAAGACATAGCTCAGATGGATCGGCGTCCGCGCGCCAGGCAACGTTGTCACCGGAATCTCGACTAACTGTCGATCTCCCACACGCCAAGCATAGCCCTTCAGCGGCCGTAGACCCTCGCTGAATTTTCCGAATAATTGTTTGCGCTCGCGCCGCTGTTCGACGCTGAGCCGCGTTGTCATGAAGTAATATGTGCGCGCCAAGGGCCCCAGAAACGTGGGGAACGTCGAGCAGTCGTATTCGTAGCCGCGTCGCGCCAGCACGCGAATCACATCGGCCGATACGCTAAATCCGGGGCCGCGAAAGCCTCGCGGCGTTGCTCCCGTCGCCACCTCAATCGTTTCCTCGGCGCGGGCAAGTTCGGTCTCGATGTCATGCTGGCTATAGAGGTGCAGCCACGGCTCGTGCCGGAACGAATGATTGCCAATCTCGTGCCCTGCATCGGCCAGCGCACGCAGCCAGGGCCGGTTCACCTCGAGCGCCGCGTCTTGTCCCACGACGAACATTGTGATGGATAGCTGGCGCTCGGCCAGAAAGTCGAGCACGCGCGGCACGAGCGTCGGCAAGTAGGTTGGAAACGACTCCCAACCCGCATCGCCGTGCGTCTTGAGGTATGACCATTCGTTATCGAGATCCAGCGAGACACTCGCCAGCGGCAGGAGACGCTCCGCGGCCTCCCCGCGCCGCGCGGCGCGTTCCGTGGCGTTGGTCAAGGTCTCGCGCGGCTTGCTCGGCAAGGCCGACAGTTTCATTGACATTCAGAGTTCCGTTCACGATCTGAAACGAACTGGCAATATGCGTCCCCGGCAGCGTTGTGTCGAGCCCCGGCAGGTCGCGAGAATAGTCCAAAGTCGAAAGCGCTACTACACGCCGCACGCGCGATATGCGAAACGCCAATATCTCGTCTTCTGTCAAGTCGGGATACATCCGCTTGAGGCCCGAGACGAACATGCTGCGCAATTGCTCGTCTGACTGTCCAAACGTCGCGTCGTTCTCCGACAGATACTTTGGCAGGTACACCAGCGATCCGCCGCCAAAGTGACGTCGATCGACCAGCGCCCCCATTTCGATCACAGCGGTGAAAGGAATCTCGGAATCGGTGATGTTCGTCACGTAATAGGGCGACAATGGGCGCTTCAACAGCAGCGTGGCGCACAAAATGCCTTGATACTCGATCCGCCGTAATCGTTCCTTTTCCCCATCCGTCAGTTGTGAACACATCCGCGCGACCTGCGGCGCCGGCACGGTCAATACTACGTTGTCGAATTGTTCCGCGCACGGCGTGCCTTGGCGCTCGGAGACTACCACGACCTGCTCTCCAGCCTGCTCCACGCTGCTGACTGTCGTAGTCAGCCGCAAGTCCACTCCGTCGGCGCATAATCGCTCGGCGAACCGCGCCAAGATGCGCGCGTAGCCCCCCGGCACGTAGCCGAACATTTCTTTCTTCAATCCGCTGCGTCGGGCCGCGTACATCCGCGCGATCGTCGCCCAGATGAACGCAGCGCTCGTCCGGCGATAGTTCTCTCCCAACTTGGCACGCAACAGCGGCAGCCAAATCTTCTCGAACGTCCGTCGCCCCGACCAGCGACGCAGCCAATCCGCCACGCCGATCCGCTCTAACCGTCGCCAATCTCGTACGCGCGCCGCGTACATGATTGTCAGCGCTAGTCGTAGTTTGCTGATCAATCCCAGTGGTGGAAAGCGAAGAAACTCCCAGCTATTCGACATCGAGTGCATCTGGCCGTCGACAAAGAACCCGGTCCTCGTCTCCACCCATTCAATTTCGTTGTCGAGTTCCAGTTCGGCCAACAAAGCGCGCGTATGTGCGTCTGACATAAGCGTAACGTGATAATGGCGGTCCCACACCACGTCTCCCAGTTGCCAGGCGCTGGCGAGCCCACCCAAATGGTCCGCTGCCTCGTACAAACAAACCTGGTTTCCGCGCTGCGCCAACCGGTGGGCAAGCGTCATGCCCAGCATGCCGCCCCCAATGATCGCCCAGCGAGGTTGGTTCGCCATCATTCGCATTCTCGCTTAGGCCGCCGGCAGTTCCGTGACCTGCCGATCGCGGATCGAGTATGTGCGCCCACACGCGCGGCACGTTACGCGTTCCATGTCGCCTGCCGCATCTTTGAAATAGACCACAGGCTCGCCGCAACGGCACACGCAGCCCACGCTGACCGCGGGCTGACCTAGCGCCAAATGAAAATCGGGCACACTGCGGGTGACAATGGCCCCCATCCCCACCATCGCGAAGCGGCCGATCTCCAAGTCGCTGCCGATCACCGCGCGCGCCCCGAGTGTGGCCCCCTCCCGCACCCGAGTGGGGCGCGTATGCTCGTCTGGCGCCGAGGTCCGCAGTTCACTCAGGTCGGGCGTGCATGCCCGAGGAAAGCGGTCGTTGGTGAAGCACACACCCGCCGAAATCATCACCCCGGTTTCGATGACTACCGCCGTGCAAATGTACACAAAGGCGTTAATCTTCACTCGATCCGCGATTTCCACACCGTAGGCAATGTAGGTCTTTTCGCCCACGATGCAGTCGCGGCCGATCCTGGCCGGACTGCGAATGTGCACGTTGTCCCAAATGGCCGTGCCTGGTCCCAGTTCCACCCCTGGTTCGACAATTGCCGTTGGGTGCACTCGAACACTCATGCCGGCTCCGCCGCCAAGGTAGCCAGTTCGTCAGCTTCGGTCTGGCCCACGCCATTGAGCACCAATGTCCATTGCGGGCTGTTCAGCGCTTGATACGCCGCGTGAATCACCTCTACCGAGGCCACCGCGTCGTCGGCAGTGATGACTAGCGACTCCTCGCCGCAGATGGCCCGAGCGAAGTTATCGATCTGACTGCGGAACGCCTGCACCTTGTCGTAGCCCTTGCCGAATACTGTCCATTCGGCGTCGTCGAGTCGTCGGCACTTCGACTCCTTCCATCCCACGCAGATCGTTCCTTCCGACCCGTAGATGTTGAGATACGTGGAAAGCTCTTTGTTGATGGTCCAAGACAGGTCGATACTTCCCAGCACACCGCTGTTATTGCGCACGAAAATACGCGCAGTGTCTTCCACCGCCAACCCCTGCACCCGCTTCCCTTCCACCACGGTGATGTCCGTCAACGGACCGAGAAAATAGCGAGTGATGTCGACCGAATGCGTACCGTTGTCGATCAACACGCCGCCGCCGCTCACCTCGGGACGTGAATTCCAGCGCCGCGACATGTCGACGCGCGACGTGAACGCGTTCTCGAACAACACCACCTCGCCGACGTAGCCCGATTCGACCAGCTCCTTGGCACGCACCACGTCTTGCACATAGCGAAATTTTGAAGCCATGGTTAACATGCTGCCTGACTCACGAGCCACGGCTCGCATGCGATGCGCGCTCTTCACATCGATGCTTAGCGGCTTCTCGCACAGCACATGAACCCCGCGCCGCAAAAAATAGCAAGCGATGTCCGGATGCGTGACCGGCGGCGTGCAGATCACCACCGCGTCCAACTCCATCTGCTCCGCCATCGCGCGGTAACAAGAGAATCCTCGTCCGTTCACCTCGGCGGCGGCCGCCTCGGCGAAGTCGAGTTCCACATCGGCCACCGCCATTAGCGTCGCCTCTTCGCTTGCGGCGAACGCCTGCACGTACGTCTTGCCGATCGCGCCCGCGCCAATCAGCCCGAATTGGGGTCGGTAACTCATACTGTGCTCCCTGTCAGCACCGCTCACTGGCCAATAATGGCTTCCACCGCGGAATGAATGGAAGCGGCGATGTATTCGACATGCTCCTCCGTGTAACGCTCGTTCCAGGGCAGCACCAGCACCGAGTCGAGCGCTCGGAATGTGCCGGCGAATCGTTCGGAGCGATAATCGATCGCCTCGTCGCGAGCGATCGAAAACGGATAGCGACTCTCGCCAAAAGTGCGCTGCTCGCTAAAAATTGCGCACTGAAACGCCGGCTTCTGAATGTAGCGCGGCGCGCAGGCGATGCCGCGCTTCTTCAACGCCGCGCCCAGCGCCACGGCGCCCCCTGGCAGCGACGCGCCGTCGACGGTCAGGCAGTATTTCCAATAGGTGTGTGTGGCGCCCGCTGGTGGCTGGGGCGTATCCACACCGGTGAGGCCCACTAGCCGGCTGGTCAAAAGGTCCGCCATCGCCATGCGGTTGGCGACCGCTTCCTCCAACTTGTCGAGTTGCGCCAGCGCCACCGCGCCTTGCAGTTCGCTGATGCGGTAATTGAGCGCCAGAAAGTAGTGGTCGGGCTGCGCGTCGCCATAGCCCCACGCCTTGTTCACGAACAGAAACATCCGCCGCGCCAGTTGCTCGTCGTCGGTCACCACCAGCCCCCCTTCGCCGGTTGTGATGTGCTTGCCTTGCTGCAAGCTAAAACAGCCGATCGATCCCAGGACGCCAACGTAGCGACCATCGCACTGCGACAAAAAGGCCTGCGCGCAATCTTCGATCACGGGTAAACCGCGCTCCTTCGCCAGCGCCATGATGGGCCGCATGTCGCAAGGATTGCCGAAAAGGTGCGTCACCACGATCGCCCGAGTACGGTCGCTCAGCCGCGCTCGAATCGTTTCGGCCGTCACGTTGCAGGAGCGAGGGTCGACGTCGGCAAAGACTGGCACCGCCCCTTGGTACAAGATTGGTGTCAGCGCCCCCATATCGGTGATCGGGGTGGTGATGATTTCGTCGCCGGGATTTGGATCGATCGCCGCCACGGCGGTGTGAATTGCCGCGGTCCCCGAGGCACAGGCCACCGCGTGGCGCGCGCCGACAAGCGCCGCGAAGCGCTCTTCGAACTGCCTCGTGTACGGGCCCTTGGTGCTGGTCAGCGTGCCCGAGGCGATTGCGCGACCGACCAGTTCAATTTCTTCTTCGCCGAGCGTGCGCCCCGTGGCGTCTTGATCCGAGGGAAGGCTGAGGACAACATCGAGTTCGGCGGTCTTTGGATTCATGGATGCAAAGCGGGGGGTGAGGAGGTAGAGGAGGTTTGCGGAGAAGAATTAGTGTACTTGCGAGGTGCGCGACGCGACATGCGCAGCCGCCAGATTCGAGAAAGCAAACGCAGGTGCGCGGTGATGGTTCTAGCGGTTTTCATCTTCGATTGGCCAAATAGCCGACTGTGCAGCACGGCCGGCGCCTCTACGATCCGCGCGTCCCCCAGATCCAGCAGCGCCAGCAACTCTGCCACGCCCAAGAATCCAGGTTCCGTCAACGGTAGGTCCAGCACCGCGCTCCTTCGATATACGCGAAAACAGCTCGTGTAAGTGTGCAGCTTGTTCGTGAGCGCCCGTCGATAAAGCCAAGACGCGCATTTGGACAACCCCAGCCGCCAGCCCGGCACGTTCCGCACACCACCGGCCGGATGATATGGCGAAGCTGTCACCAGCGCCACATCGTCGGTTAAAAGCGGCACAAGTTCACACAGCCCGCGCGGATCGTAGGTGCAGTCGCAATCAAGCGAGCACACTATCTCGGTGTCCGCAGCGCGTATGCCTGTCAATATCGCCGCACTCACCCCTTGGTTTGCGGAATGGCGTAGGCGCCGCG
Source organism: Pirellulales bacterium (assembly GCA_019694455.1). Lineage (NCBI taxonomy): Bacteria > Pseudomonadati > Planctomycetota > Planctomycetia > Pirellulales > Pirellulales bacterium. Next base: position 26,242 of record JAIBBY010000033.1, on the reverse strand, counting down.
CATTTGGCCAACCGCCAAACAGATCGAGCATCCGCGTCCAGGTGGCGTCGCGGCTGCCGTCGTCGACCAGCACAAACTGAGCTTCGTAGCGCGGCGCAAGATCGGCCTCCAACTCGCTCAGCGCCACGGCTAAGTAACTCAACGAGGCCTCTTCATTGCAGCACGGCACGATGATTGTGATCGGCGTCGGCTCGGCCGCTGCGCCTGCGTTGCGCACGTTGTTGACGGCCAATTCAGCCCGTTGCGGACTCGAATTGCGCCCCTCCTCACTGCTTGGCTCCGCCGGCTCGCGCGTTTCGAGTCTCAGATGTTCCGCGATCGAAATCGTACGGTGCTGGCCCAAGAGTTCGGCCACCAGTTCCGGAGTTCGCTGTAAGTTGCGATAGTGACGCGCTCGCGCCAGATGCGAAGCGGCTTCGATCTGAGGCGGCGCCGCGTCGAATTCCCAGGCGTGAAAATAAGTCACCAAGGGCGCGCCGGTCGTTTGCCGCCACGCCCTGAGCGCGCGCTTCAAATACCGCAGCGGCAACTGTCGCGCATAGCCTCCGCCGCCAATCGGCAAACGTCCACCCAACCATGGCGCTGTGGCCACAGGCACGATCCACAGCGACTTCTCGCCGCTCTGCTTCTTGTGAATGGTCTGCTGAATCGGATCTATTCGCCCGAACAACGGCGGCATCAAGCTGGAATCGTAGGCGAATCCCAGTTCTGCCAAGGAGTCGAGCGCCCAAGCGTCGCGAGGCCGAATCCACTGATCGGCGACTCGAAAGCCGAGCGCGCGACGGCCGCTTGCAGATTCCACCGCGTCGCGCCCACGGGCAGCGTCGTCGACAAACTCGCGACGTGTCAATTGCCGCAAACTGGCATGCTCGTATCCGCTGGCGGCGATCTCATGTCCGCGTCGCGCGATCTCGCGAACCAGATTCGCACGAGTCTCGGCGATCCACCCACTGACAAAAAAGGTCGCGTGCGCCCGATGTTGGTCGAGTAACGCGAGTAGGCGTTCGGTCGCGGCTTCCAGTCGGCTCTCGAAGCGTCGCCAGTGTGCGCGTTCAATGCATTGGCGAAACGCCCCCACCTGAAAATAGTCCTCCAACGCGATGGTCAGCAGGTGCGGTGGAGTTGCGTCGCACGGGGCCGGCATCGACAGTCGCTCGCTGGATAGCGGCGAATGCTCCATTGGGCTCACTTGCGGCAGCGGTGCTGTTGAAATGCTTGGCATTGGATTCGACTAAACGGCGCTCGGTTCGGCGACCGGCAGCTCCGCTTTGGCGTCGTCTGGGCACGGCTCGCTGTGTGGTTGGTTTTGCGATTGATTTCGCAATTGGGTGGCCACCGTCCCGGAGTCGTTCTGCGGTGTGGCGATCGGCCGGAGCCAGCTTCTGATCGTTCGCAAGCAAGCGCGTGGGCCAAACTCCGCCAGCAGCGCCAATGCCGCGTATAGGCCGAGTCCCGAGCCTCCAACCACCAAGAGGGTGGCCCAATCATCAATCGCAAGCCAGCTTGTGGCGGCATTCCAATAAGCTATTGGAACGATTGCCAACAGCAACGGCTTCAAGAACGACTGTCGCAGGTATTGGACCAGAGGCACGCCAAACATGCGGCAGACATAAATCGCCAGCGCGACATTGAAGACGAGGTTTGGAATCGAAGTACCCCACGCCACGCCGATAATCCCAAACCGCTGCACCAGCGCCAGGCTCATGACTAGGTTCAGACCCGCCTCGACCATCGTCATTCGCGCAAACCACGACAGTCGGCCTGTGCCATATAAAATGCGTCCGCTGATCGCCTGCGAAACCGCCAGCGAAAAGGGGATCGACAGAATTACCAGAGAAGGATAGCTGGCGTCGGCGTATACCGCGTCCCCCATCCATAGCGTGATGAACTGGCGCCCCAGCAGCACAAAGCCCACCTGCACAGGAATCATCGCCAGAAGTACATATCGGGTCGCCTGGATCAGTACTCGGCGTATGCCCGCGATATCGCCTCGCGCTTCCAGCGCGCTGATCTCCGGAGTCAGCACGGTGGCCGCCGAATACAGCGACATCTTGGCGTACTCCACCAGCTTCGCCGCGATGCCGAAGAAGGTGATGTACCGCGGATCCAAGAAACTGCCGATCACGATAGCGTCGGTCCGAAACGAAATTTGCCCCGCCAGCAGCGCCACGAACGCCGGCACGCTGTACCCGCGTATCTGTTTTAGCATCGCGCGATCGACATGCCGCGGCGCGAAGCGCAAGCTCGGATGCTGGCGGCGCACCGCCAGCGCCAAGCACACGTGCTCCGCAATGTGCGTGGCCACATTCGAAATTGCCAGATCGCGAATCGAGCCTCCGCTCACCAGTACGATCAAAAACGCGCCGCTTCCGATCAACAAGAACGTGGAGCGGATCGCGCTCTTCGTGGGATAGCGCGCAAAGCCATCCAACATTGCCGGGTACACCGACAACGGTAGCCCGACTGCCAGTCGCACACCGAACAGCGCCAAAAGCCAGCGTGTGTCGCTCGCCAGACTGTCGCTATAGCCAAATGGATGCGCCCACAAGAGCGCCGCAGTCAGCGTGATCGCCAGCACCGACGCGCCCGCCGTGACGAAAATCAACAGGCACGTGCTATAGACTCGCTTCAACCCCTCTTCGTCGCGGACCTCATGAAATCGCGAAATATGTCGTACTACGGAGGCGCCGACGCCAAAATCGAACAGCGCAAGATACGCGATTGTCGATTCGACCAGTGACCAGATGCCGTACCGCTGGTCACCCAGTCCACGCACCATGATCGGCGACATGACGAACGCCACCACAAGCTGGGTGGCGTACATACCCCAACTCGAAGCTGCGTTCGTCAAAATACGTCGCGCGCTCAAGTGCGTGCTCACGATATCAAGCGTCCTTGAAAAACAAATGTCGCGAAGCGTTCATGCGTCGCGAAACAACTGGTTCACCGTCTCGCGCAGTCGCTCGCGCTGCAGGGCCTTGGCCTGCTGCGCGTTGCCAGGCCACAATCTGCGGCGTCGTAGCGCTGCTCGAATCAGTTCACCCCGCGATCGAGGAGTGAAGAAGTCGCCTGGCTCCGCTGAATGGTGTTGCTCCGACTGCCGCCGAGCCAAATCGATCGGCGCCACGCCTTGAGCCAACGACGCCGACAGCAGCCGGTCGATCATCTGTCGAAAATCGGTCATGAAGAACGGATCGTCGAGTTCATGACTTACCATGCCCAACACGCCGCCTCCATTCACCACAAAGTCGGGCAGCAACGGGATCGCGCGCTTGGCCAGCGCCGCCTCACCCGCCGGCGTACATGGCACATTAGCCGCAGGCACTACTGCCTTGGCACTCAGCCTTTCGCACAAATCTTGATCCATGCTGCCGACGCGGGCACACGGCGCCAGAATGTCCACTTTGGCGTCGAACAGCGCAGCACGCGGCGCGTTGGTCCAGTCGCCGCGCTCCCGAATAAAGCCGTCACCCAACCGCTGTCGCATCGCCAGCAATTCGCCGATGGGAAGTCCGCTTGCGTTAAGCGCCGCGCCATGAATGTTTGAGACCGCCACAACGCGTCCGCCCCACTCGGCGATGGCCCGCGCCAGGTAGCCTCCGACGCTACCCAGACCCTCAATGGCAATGCGACACTCCGTGGGGCGCAAACCAAGGTTCGCGGCCGTGGCCACCACTGCGGCGAACGTCGATCGCGCTGTCCGCTGCGAACTGTCGTCATTCAACGCAGGAGCCGGTAGTCGAGCCGCAGCATACAAGGCCGAAACGTCGTCGGAGCTGAAGTTCATGTCCGACCAGGGGTGATATGCGCTGGTGCGCAGCACATGCTCCAGGTGCCTGCCGAGCGCGGTTACAAGTTCACGTCGCCGCTCGGGCGGAGCATCGAGATCCATGACCATGCCTCCCTTGGCGCCCCCCATTGGCTGGCGAAAGAAGGCGTACTTATACGTCATTGCGCGGGCGAGCGACTTGACTTCATCGAGCGTCACGTCGGGAGCGCAGCGCACCCCGCCACAGCCTCCGAGGCTTCCGAGGCTATGCACCACCACCCAGGCGTGCAGGTTGTGGTCGCGATCGTCGATCGTGATTGTCATCAACGGATCAAGCGCGATCCCATGACGCTGTTCGGTTCGGATCTCGACGACTTCACTCACTGGCACAAGATCCTGGTCGCGGGCATCCGCGACCGCCGCACCGCTAGCCGATTCCAACGATGATACAAATCGTGACGACATAAAAAGTTCGCTGTCTGAAACTCGCTGTTGAATAGATCGCTGTTGAATGCACTAAACGCGCGCAAGTTGCGGTTGGCGCCAATCCGCCGGACGGCCTAACAAGCGCCGATACCAGCGGCGTCCCCGCTCGGGCACCAGCAAGGCGGCCAAACCATACCAAGCAGTCGGCGCCCAGGGACGGCACGCAATCGCGCGCAGATAATTGGCCAGCGCAATACGCGGCGCGTGGCCCCGAGCCGCCAGGCCCATTGCGCACCAGCGCGTGTACTTGTGCCGCCGCACAACCGCCGGCGCCACCGCCTCGCTGCCGCCGTACTCGACAAAGAATCGCAGCATCACCCGATCGACCTGCTCGCGCCAACGGTTGTTGGTGCGCGACATGCTGGCATGTCCCACGCGATACAACACAAGCGGTTCTTCGACGTAGTCGAATTGGCAACGCAACGCCAATCGCAACCATAAGTCGTAATCGATCGGATCATTTAGAGTCTCGTCGAAACATCCACCGGCGCCTAATAGCGAACGCCGCGCCATGGCCGACGAAAAGCACACGAAATTGTCGAACACCAGAGGTTCCACCACTCGACCTCGGTAGAGCGGTGTTTCCTCAACCACTAACGCGCGCCCTGCCACATCGATGCAAGCGCGGCGCGTGTACACCACGCCAACTTCCGGCCGTCCGGCGAACAGCTCCAGTTGCCGCGCTAACTTGGTCGGCTGCCAAATGTCATCGGCGTCGAGAAACGCCACATACTCGCCGCGCGCCAAGCGCACGCCGTGATTCTTCGCCTGTGGATGCCCTACGTGCGCAATGTGCTCCAAGCACACTTGCGGATGTGCGGCAAAGTGGGCCACTGCCTCGCGCGTATTGTCGGTCGAACCATCGTCGACCACGATGATCTCCAGATCGGTCATCGTTTGCGCTAGCGCCGACTCGATCGCCAGCGGCACAAAGTGCGCATAGTTGTAGCTCGCGATCACCACACTCACGCGCGGCGCGGGATTCTTGTTATCCTGCGGTTTCATAGAACTCCCACGGTAGTTGACAATTCAGCGGTCGACGCCACGGTGCTTGCGATGTGCGACGCTTTGCCGTCGGCATTGCTCACGACTTCCAGCCGGCTGCGCCGACCTAACAGTTGATTCAATTCCATGAGCAGCGCTGTCGCGCTGCGCTGGTTGCAATAGCGCCGACCGGCCTCGGGGGCGAAGCGTTGAGTCGGCGTCACCAGTTCCCCGGTCATGGCTCGGCGCAGCGCCGCTGCCAACGTTGTCGGGTCTCCTGCCGGGACCATTACCGCCGGAGTATCCGTCAGCACCTCCGACAATCCCGGACAGTCCGAGGCCACCAGTGGCGTCCCCAGACACAACGTCTCCATGGCCAACAGCCCCGCGGCCTCCCACAGCGACGGCATAACGACCAGATCGAGTTGCGGAATCACGCTTTCCGGCACGGTAGCCAGATCGAAAAAGCTGACGCGGTTCGCCAGTCGGCGGCGTCCCGTTTCTGCCTGGTACTCGCGAATCATGTCGCCGGCGCCGAACGCGGCCAATCGCCAACCTTGTGTCGGCATCAGCTCCAGCGCCGAAAGCAGCGGCAAAAAGCCCTTCTGCTCCATGAAGCGGCCAAGAAACCCCATCAGAAAGGTCGATTGATCGATCCGCATCTGCTCGCGCAATGTTTGCGCGAAGCGCCGGGGCGGATAGCAAAATCGATTGGTGTCGATGCCATGGCCGATCGTCGCCATCCGCGCGCGGCCGGTTACAACCCGCGGTAGGTACTCCAAGAGGTTCTCGCGAGCGTCGTTGGTAACGTGAATAATCAGGTCGATGCCGCGAAACAGTTCTCCCATCACGCGCCGCTTCAATCGGCCCAAGCGGCCTGCGAACTGATCGGGTCGAAAGACATCGTGCGAAGTCATGACGTGCGGCACGCGCAAACCCAAGTTTGCAATCGCCGTCTGCACAGCCGAGGTGGCCCCTTGCGAATGCACCAGGTCGAACCGACCGCTGGCCAAGAGCCTGCGCAGCGGCAAGTTCACCGAGTCGCGTGTCCGCTCGCATGGCAATTCCACAAACTCGACATTCGGCCAATTTCGCAGTTCTTCGCGGAATCGTCGGAAACGCTCGTCCGGAGGGCCCGCAAAGGTAAACACGTATCCATCGGCAGCTAGCGCCGGATATACGTAATGCAAATAGGTGCGAATCCCCCCCACGGGCCAACGCGCAACACACAGCAAACGCGGATTTTCCATCGAGCGAGCGCTCACGACGTCACTGGCTGCAACGATTGAGTAAAAGGGTTCTCGACCTTCGAGATGCAAAATCGGTACTTGCCCGACGGCTCTTGCGGAATCCGTTCCACCAACTCAATTTCAAACCGCGCGTCGCCGCCAAACCGTTCGGCGACCAATTGGCGAATTTGCTCCCGGCTCGCCGCGCCGAAGTTTTCGTCTGGCACGATCCGAAAGCAAAATTGGTCCAGGCGCTCCTGCACAATCTGGATTTGGGCCACCCCCGCGATCAGCACGGCAAAGTTCTCGGTTAGTGAGATGCCCGAGATCAGTCGCCCGTCGGCAGTCGTCACGAAGTCGGCCTCGCGTCCCTCGACACGTTCCAAGAGTGGCAATTGGCGGCCGCAGGCGCAAGCCTCGCGCGATAGTGAGGCCATGTCTCCCACCTTATAGCGCAGCAGTGGCATGGCGCGGTTCGTCAGGTCGGTGACCACCACCGCGCCGGCTTCGCCCGGCGTCGCGGGCTCGCCGTCGGCCCCTAGAATCTCCACGTACACGTTGTCGCAATTGATGTGCAGTCCCCCGCGCCGATCGCATTGGCAGGCAATCAGGCTCACCTCCTCGCAGCCATAGCGATTGGTCACGCCCGCGCGAAATACGCGTTCGATCAATTCCCGCTGCCAATCGTGTAGCACCATGGCGGTCGAAATAATGCCACGTGGATAGAACGCCAGCTTCGGGTTCAACTCCACGAACTGCGCAAACAGGTACAACGAGTGCGCGTGCCCCAGCATCATGGTTGGGCGCCTGCGCTGCTGCGTCAGGGCGAAGCGACGCATGGCGTCTTCATTCATGCTTAACGTGTCGAGGTAGGATGCCCGTTCCAATAGCGTGTTGCGAAGTCGACCACGCCAACCGTTGCGCAAGTAGTCGGGGTTACCCCAGACCATGGCCACCCGTTCGCCAAACCGCCAGCCGCTCCACTCGTCGCTGCGGAGGGTGCAGGCGCGGCGCCATTGCTGGGCCTTGTCGTCCACGTACACCGCCACCGACCGGCCGTTGGAACCCGATGTCTTGTGATGATGCAAGTCGGCAATGCGAAAGTCGGTGGTCAGCAGTTCTTGCCCACGATAGCGCAGATGGTCCTTTGTCAAAATCGGAACGTGGCGAAAATCGTCCCATGTGCGCACGTCGTCCGGCTTCAGCCCCGCCTCGCCAAAAAGGGTGCGCCAAAAAGGCGAGCGGCGAAAGGCGTGATCGACTAGCCCCTGGACCGCCTCCCATTGCCGCGCCCGAATCGCCTCGGGCGCGTCGTACTGGGTGGCCAGCAAGCGGCGGTAGTTGCTCAGGTACGCGCTATGCTCCCACCGCGCCCATGCCGGCCCGATCGCGGCGCGCACCCAAGGCGCGTACCAATCGCCGTGAGAATTCGTTGCACCAGTCTGCGAAATCATGCTCCCACCCTAAGCAACAATTGCGTCGAAACTTCAAGGCGCTCCGCTGCCCGCTCTTGCCGCATCATGTCGCGCAATTGCAGCAGCGCCATCAACGCGAATCCGGCCGCCCACAACCAAGTGAAGCGCAGCAAATTGTGCCCAAACAAGCCATCGAAGATCAGCAAGATCAATGTCTCTCGCGCTGCCAGCGCCAAGCGCCACGGCACAACCGCCCGTGGGTCGCGACAGCGCGGCCCCAGTCGAATGGCCCGCTGCGCGTTGCCGAGCGCCACTAGCACCAGTGCGGCGAACGCTAACGTGCCCAGCAAGCCGATCTCGCTGAGCGATTGCCCCAGCAAGTTGTGCGGATCCCAAATCCCGCCGTCCACATGGCGAATGCGGTAAGGGATGAAGTTGCCTGGCCCCACTCCCAACAGCGGAAAACGACGGAAGATCAAGATGCCCAGTTTCAGTCCATTCACCCGACCCATCGCCGATTCATAGGCGTTGGCGGGACCGGCGGAAGGATTCCAGATCGTCTCCAGCCGCTTCTTCGTTTGTGGCGGGGCAACCACCCACAACACGCCAATCAACGCCAATGCCGCCAAGCCATAGCCGACTTTGGTGGCTATGCCACGGCCGCGCATCGCCACCAGTCCTACGAATAGCGCGAAGCTCACCATGCCCGAGCGACTGTTGGTGAGCATCATCGCCCACATCGCCAGGAAGAAGTAGCCAGCTAAACAGCGCGTGAGCCAGCGGCGCCAAAACTTGGGCCAACTGGCTGTGAATTCGCGTCGAATCGAATACACGAACAACAGCATTGGCATGGAGAGCACAATTGAGCCGGCCACTTCGTTTGGCCCGCCAAAGGTATACTCGATGCCAATCAGTCGTCGCACACCCATCGCGAAATAGTGCGCGTCGTTGACGTAGTACTCCCATACAGCCTTACTCAAATACAATCCCATGGCGATCAAATAGCACGTGACCAAGAACGCCAGGGTGTACGGAGTGCGCGCCACCGAGAGCAGCACAAAAAAGAACACCACCAAGGTCAAATAGGTGTAGTACACCGGCAGTGCGGCCGTGAGGCTCCAAGCGTTTGCCGTGCAAATCGACATCATCGCGGTGAACGCCAGCACAGTCACAACCTGCGAACTCAGTCGCAGTCGAAAACCATCCACCAGCACAGCGCAGATCATCGCCACCGCGTAAATGCGCTCGAAGCGAATGGCCCCCAACGCGGGCATCAGCATTTCCCAAGGGCGAATGATGAATAGCGCGATGTATCCGGCCACCATCCACACGGCCAGCGAACGCGGCCAGATTCCTTGAATCAAGCGCTCATCCGGGCCGGCCAAGCTCACCGGCGTCAGCGCTGCGCGCGGATGCTCCGTCGAACTTGCAAATCGACCAATTGCCGCCGTAGTAGCCAAGTCTTACCGTTGAAAAGAAGTTAAACGAGCGTAGGCGCCAGCATGTCGACTGAGGCACGAGTCTCTGGCACATCAACAACCGCAGCTAATTCCGAGAATTGGCGCCCCACCAGCTTGGCGTAGAAGCATTCCGCACGACGTGCGGCTGTCGCCCAAGCAAAGCGCCGATGCGCCGTCTGGCGCGCTCGAGCACCTAGTCGAGCTGCCAAATGTGGATCGAGTAGCAGTCGCTCTAGCGCCTTAGTCAATGCGCCCAAATCGCCTGGCGGGACTAGCAGTCCGGTCGATTCGTGCTCGATCAACTCGGGGTTGCCCCCGACACTAGTCGCCACGATGGCGCGCCCGGCCGCCATGTACTCGACAATGGCGTTTGAGAGCCCTTCCGATTGCGACGTCAGAGCCCCGATGTGCAGTGTCGACAAGAACGCCGGCAAGTCGCTGATTGAGCCATGCAGTAAGATGCGATGCGCGAGCGACCGCTCGCCAATGAGACGCCTCAGCGGCGCTTGAAGTTCGCCCTCGCCGGCCAAATGAAAGGTGACCTGTGGATGCCGGGCACACAATTCGATCGCGGCGCGCACAAACAATTCCGGCGCCTTCACGGGACGCAGGTTCGCGACCAGGCCGATGCGGCGCGGCGCGTTATCGCTCCAGTCGGGCGCCGAAATCTCCTTATACCGGTCGAGTTCGGCGCCGTTCTCCATGACGAACACACTCTGCGGTTCGGCGGCCTCGTCGGCGATGACCGCGCGGCGACACGCCTCACAATTCGCCAGCGTCGCGTCGACTAGCCAGCGATTCAACAGCCGCCCCAGCACGCGGTCGTGCGCCTGCATCCAGTAGCCCAGATCGCGCCGAGTGCGCACCACCCGCGCGCCGGACAGTCGCGCCAGTGGCGCGGCAAAATAGGTACTGTCTGGAAAGTGCGTTTGCACAACTTCGATGCGCTCTTGCCGGAGCAGCCGCACAAACCTCGCTGCCGCGGCCATGGTGTGCGGCTTGTGTAGCGAACGCACGCCAAGCGCGTGGACGGGACAATCGCGCGGCGCGAGCTGCGCAGATAGCGCGTCGCGCCCGTCCAACAGACACAACACCGGCGCCACGCGCCGCCGGTCCAAGTGTTCAATGAGTCCCAACAATTGTCGTTCCGTCCCTGCCGCGCGCAGCCGATCGATCACAAAACACACGCGGACGGGCTGGCCATTGTCGGCCACGAGCTTGTGGCCGGCGCCATGCACTTGCACACGCTCTTTTGTTGCGATGCGCATCAGCCCACAGCCTCCGCCGATGCCGATAGGGCATCGGCAATCGGTGACTCGTCGCGCGACGGACTCATGTCCCGTCCGCACAGCGATTCGTAAAGCTTCAGATAGCGCTCGCTCTGTTCGGCGAATGAGAACTTGTCCCGAACGAACTGTCGACCAAACGTTCCCATCGATCGCCGCTGCTGCTCGTCTTCCAGCACGGCCGCAATGCGGTCGGCAAGCGCCGCCGAGTCGCCCGGTGGCGTGAGGTAGCCCGCTGCACCGTCAATCAGCACTTCAGGAGTTCCTCCCACGGCTGTCGCCACCACCGGCACTCCGGCGGCCAGCGCTTCCAGCACGACGCACGGCAGCCCTTCGGTGTACGAAGGCAGCGTCAGCAGATCGAAGCAGGGGATCAGTTTGTCCAATCGACTGGTGAAGCCCGCGAAGAAGAAGCGGTCCTTCAACCCCTTCTCGACCACGCTCGCTTCCAACTCGTCGCGTAACGGCCCGTCGCCATACACCACAAACGCGATTGACGCGTTATGACGCACCACGATCTCCGCCGCCGCGATCAACACATCGAAGCCCTTTTCCGGACTCAGCCTTCCCGCGGCGCCGACGATGCGATTGGGCCGCCGGGGAAACATCTCCTCAAGTTCCTCACGGAACACCCGCTGCGGTTTGACAAAGCGGCCCACATCGACCGCGTTGTGAATCACGCTCATCCGATCGCGTGGCACGCCCAATTGGTCCACTTTGCGCGATTGGCCTTCTGACACGCAGACCACATGGTCCATGTATCGCAACAGGCGCCGGTCGAGCGCTTCATAGAGGCGAATCCGCCGCGACTCGCCTGTCCAGCCATGCGCGATCGCAATGGCGGGAATCCCCAATCTCCGCGCTGCCAACCGACCCAACAGATTGGCCTTGTAGCCGTGACAGCACACGAGATCGGCCTGCGTCGAACGAAGCACTCCGGTCAATTCGCTGCTTGCCTTGCGTAGGTGCGGCGTATCGTGCCTCAGACCCACTGCGTTCAAACCGAGTCGCCGCGCCTGGTCCAAGAGCGACTTGCACAAGCCATCTTCGTGAAACGATACAATCGTTGAACGTACATGGCCCGGTAAATACCGCGTCAACTCCACGATCTGCCACTCAAGGCTGCCAAAAAATCGGGATGAAGTGAGCTGCACTACCCGCATCGTTATGCCGTTCCGACCAATTGAGCGCTTGCTGCCTCGGCGTATGTCCGCCACACTTCGTCCAGCCGGTCGGCCAGGGCATCCCAGTCATAGCGTCGGAGCACCACCTCGCGGCCGGCGCGGGCTTGTTGCGCCGAACCGCTGCGATCACAAAGCCTCGCCAGCACGCAGGCCGCAAATTCATCCGGAGAGTCGGCCACCGTCAAATGGCGGCCGGCCTCCAGCTCCAGTCCCTCACAGCCAACCGTGGTGCTCACCACTGGCAGTTCGCACGCCAAGGATTCCAAGATTTTCAATCGCGAGCCCCCACCAATGCGCAACGGCGTCACCATCAAAGTGGCGCTTCGCAGCCACGGACGCACGTCGGGAACATTGGCGCACAATCGCGCCCCCGGCGTGGCCGCCACCAACGCGTTCAGCCACGGCGGTGGATTGCGGCCCACAATGTCCAGTTCGCAACGTGGCGCCCCTTGGCGCACCAGGGGGAACACGTGTTCTAAGAAATGCCGCACACCATCCTGATTAGGCCGCCAGTCCAGGCTACCGAGAAACAGCAGTCGCTCCGCTTCGCGCGGTCCATCCCCCGGCGTGAAAAATTGGGTGTCCACTCCGTTGTCGACCACCGCCACCTGTCGCGCGCCAAATTCGCGCTCCGCCAACTCCGCGTCGGCGTCGCTCACTGCGATTGTGCAATTAGCTGCCGCAAAAGCGGCGCGCTCAAACACGGCGAATTTGCGCCATTGCTTCTCGATGTACCAGCGGCGCAGCGACTGCTGCTCCGTCTCAAAATAGCGCTGCCAGATCAGCGACTCCACATTGTGCGCCATGACCACCCAACGGGCGTCCAGCATTCCGCGCATTGCGGCGGCGTACGGCGTCCATTCACATTGCCAAAGGTCGACACGTTCGCGCGCCGCTAAACCGGCCACTGCCTGGTTCAGTTCCCGACTGGTGTGCGATGCCACAGAATACGGTAGCGGCGACAAGAGATTTGCGGCCAATCGGTAATAGAACCCCAGGCCATGCTGCGGCGGCACGCGGCGATCCACTACGATCGTCGCGATTCCGTGGTCCTCAAAATATTCCCGCGCGGCCGCTGCTTCACTGGCGCTGCTATTGCGATGGCACACATAGGTAATGCGATGCCGTCGCGCAAGCCGGGTTATCAGGTTTGCGCTGCGGATGCGCTTACCCGAGGTCAACGGGTAAGGCAGCTCCTCATCGAGTACAACGACGTGCAAGCGGTCCATGTTCGACAGTCTGCCCTCCAAGAAAAGCGACGCCAGATGTGGGGCAATTAGCGCGGTTTCGTGGGCAACGCGGTCGCAGCAGCGGGCTTGCCGCGGCGCAGCCCCACCATCACCAACTCGCGCAGCAGGCCAAACCCGGCGCCAATATGAATCGCTGGAAACACCAGTGGCAGCCAAGCGCCCAGCCGCCACTGGTTCGGTCGGCGCGCCACAATCTGCAAACTCGTGGCCAGCACAATGAAGACATAAAGCGCGCACACCGAAGCGTAGACTAGCGCCAAGTATGGATTGAGCCACGACAGCGGTAAGCCAACGATTAGCCCCAGAACAAACATCGCCGGCAGAAAGCTGCCTAGCGAGATTGTCTCGGGATGCTTGCAAGCGAGCCGGGCCCGCCCCTGGCCATACCGTGTCATCTGCTTGAACAGCGCTCTTAGACTCGGACGCGGATGGTAGCGCACCAGCACCTGCGGTGTGAAAAAGCACGTCAGCTTCGCGTCGTCGAAGCGCTGATTGAACTCTACATCCTCGCAGGCGTCGAACGATTCGTCGAACCAGCCAATCTTGTCAAATACCGCGCGGCGGTAGGCAACCGCCACGCTGTGCGCCGGAACGTAGCTTTCCGCATAGGAATAAATATACGACGATGGGTGATGACCCAGCGGCGACGAGCGCGCCGCCGCAATGGCGCGCTGCCGTGCCGAAGCGCCGGTCACGTCCAGCGGCTGCGGTCGACCGATCGCGTCGGCGCCGCTGCGGGCAAAGGCGTCGCATAAACAGCGAAAATAGTTCGTATCAGGAATCTCGCAGTGCGCGTCGATAATCAACACATAGTCGCCGCGACTGGTGGCCACACCAATATTGCGCGCTGCGCTCGACCAGCACTTGGGGTTGCGCAGTAGCCGCACATGTTGAAAGCGCTCGACGAACCGCATCACCACATCGCGTGTGGCGTCGACCGACTCGCCATCGACGACCAGAATTTCCACGCGCGCGGGATCCCAATCCTGGCTCACCAAGTCGGCCAAGGTTTGTCCGATGAAACGCTCTTCGTTGCGGATCGGCACGACGACCGATAGAAAGGGCTCTGCCGGTGCGGCAACCGGAGTTGGCCGAGCGCGTAGTTTAGCGCGCGAGGTGATGATGCTCATTCAGATTGCCTTGCTTTGTTGCAATTCATGTTGTCGCGTCGAAGCTGTCTGTTGTTCGACCTTGCTCGCGGTCGCGCCCTAGCCCAGAGCAATTCGCGCCTAATGCGAATACACATAGGTGCGCGGCGCCACCCCGCTCAAGACGGCGCCCAGCACCTTGGCGCCCGCGTTGTCGAGGCGCTCAAAGGCCAGCCGAACTTCTGGTCCGCGACTGCGGTTGTGTAGCGTCGCCAATACGGTGCCGTCCGCCAGCTTGCCCAGCACCAACGCATCGCCAACCAGCAGCACGGGCGGGCAATCGATCACGATGTAGCGATAGACGTCGCGCACTTCCGCAAGAAAAGTTTCCAGACGCCCCGTGGTCAGCAGACCGTGCGGGCTGCGCCCCCCGCGGCGTCCGGCTGCCAACATGTCCAAGCCCTCGATCGAGGTTGGCGTCACCGCGTCGCGCCAATCCACGGCGCCGTCCAGCACGTCGACCAAGCCCGGCGAGTTCGACACACGAAACTGTTGATGTAGATCGGGACTGCGAATATCGGCGTCGATCACCAGCGTGCGAGCGTGCTGCGCCCGCGCCAAGCTGGTCGCCAAATGCGAAGCCAATTGCGTCTTGCCTTCGCCGCTCACCGCACTGGCCACAGCCAGCACTTGCACATCTTGCAATTCGTCGCGCGCCAACAGATTGGTGCGCACATACTCCACGCTCTCCTCAAATGCCAGGCAATCGCGGGCAGAGGGTCCCATCAGCCGGCCACGCCGATCCAGCGGACCGAGGCGCAACCGGGTCACCTCGCCCACCACGGGCACATTGGCCTCTTGCACGATGTGCAATGGCTCGGTGATCCGTCGCGCCCTGCGCTCGAACAGCAGCACCGCCAGGAAAGGCATGGCGAACGCGCCTAAACTTGCCGCCGCGACCTTTAGATGCGGGGCGCCGGTTTCCGGCAGACGAGGAACCACTGCGGGCCGTAGCACATGCACCTGCGACGGCGCCTGCACCTCGGTCCGCAGCGCCTCCGCGCGCGTCGAGATCTGTTCCAGCACTTGCTCGGCCAACACCAAGTCGGAACGCGCCGATTGCAGCTTCCAAGAATCTTTGTCGTCCAGCCCTAGCTTCGAGCGCTCGGTCTCAATCCGATTTTTGAGATTCTTCTTGAGCACTGAATACGCTTCGAGTTGCGACTTCATCTGCGACAAATCGTCGCGCCGCTGATCTCGCCACGAACCCGCCACTACTTGTTGGGCATGCGGCCGCATACTACTGCGCAGCTCTTCCAACTGCTTTTCGAATTGCTCGATCTCAAGCTGCAGCTTTTTCAAAACCGGATCGTTCACCTGATCGCGCGACACAATGTGCGCCTGCGACAAACTGGCGCGCTTCATCGCCAACATTTCGTGCAACCGCATCACGTGCGGATTCTGGTCCAGCGTTTGTTCCACCGCGCCAAGGGGCGGTCCGCCATCGCCACGCTTGATATCTTCCTCGAGCGCCGCGACCTTGGCCGCCAGCACTTCGCTCTCCACTTCGGTCGACGCCAACTCTTCTTGCAGGTTGTCCACGCTGTTTTTGGCCAGTCCCAGCTCCTGCTCGTCTGTAGCAATCAGCAGGCTGCGCCCGGCGGCCTTGGCCATGTCGTAGAAGCCCGCTTGCATGTGCTGCAACTCGTCGCGTCGCCGCACCCTCTCGCGTTCCAATAGCTCGATGATGCGCGTGTTCCGCTTGACGTACTGCCCCATTTCGTAGTTCACGTACGCGTCGACGACGGCGTTGACGATCTTGGCCGCGTTTTGTGCCGAGTCGGTCTCGATCGAAATCTGCAATAAGTCCGACATGCCCACCGATTCGACCCCCAGCTTTTTCGACAGCCAGGCAGCGGGCGCGGCGCTTTCGCGGATCAGCGGCAAGTCTTTAATTGCCGCCGATTGCACCGCCTCTTCCAGCACTAGCGGACTGCGAATCAGTTCGATCTGCGTCTGCACGAACGGGTTTGCCTTGTGTTCCGGCGCCTGCGGAAACGCGATGAACGGACTCGATCCATCCACCTGAAGCCACGCCACAGCGCGATAGGTCGGCACCGCGTAGTACCACACCAGCACACCCGCTGCGATCGCCGCCAACAGGCCGATCGGCGCCGCCGCCCAGAACCAGCGGCGAAAGGCTGCCAGCACGCTACCGGCGGTCAGCGACGCATCGCTGTCGAGGTTCGCGCTCGGCTGAAAGTAAGGCGTCAGCGGTCGCGTCACGGCCGGCGCCACGGTAATCGCTCGATCACGCGAAAGTGGTTGGTAGTCGTTCGATTCCATGCGTTACTCGTGTCCCGTTAGCAATGTCGTATAGGCTCAGTCGGCGCACACTCCGTGCCCGTCGGTTGCAGCACCGATTTCAAGACATCCCTGAAAATGACATTCCATAGCTTCCGCGCATCATCCAACTCGACACGCAGGGCTGCCTGCCTAATGTCTTGCGCTCCTGCGCAAGTTCGACGATTTCAGCGACATGCGGCACAGCGCGGGTTGAATCCAAGAGCTAGCGCTCGCTAGCGGCGAGACGCCCCTGACATTGCGCGCCGATCATCGCGTGACCCTTACTTCGTCAGACCTTTGACTTTCTATGACGGCGCGCGCACGACCCTACATCGTGTGTCTCCACATCTTGGGAGGCGCCGACACGCAATCTGACCGGCGACCGTACTAGTCTCCGGCACGGACCAGTGCTGACACTGCGGAACGTCAGTCCTTCTAGAGCGAAAAGCCTCTCAAACCGCTGGCAGACGGCCGCTTTTGCGCTCTGGAGTCCTTCGCGAACTCGGGGGTTACTGTCCGTGGACGAACCTTCGTAGGCGGGTGTGCCGCCATTTTGGTTCGATGGGCGCCAATGTCAAGAATCTGGTCAGGTATTTTCCACCTACCAGGGGGCCGAAGCCGCAAGCGCGCAAATTGTTTACGTCAACAGGAAACAATTATGGCGCTCGGCACACGGAACAATTGCGCCAGTCGGCGCTGGCGGCATCGTCGGGCTTAGCGAAGAGTACGAAGCACGATGACGGGCTCGACTACCGGCTGCGCGGCACGATGCGCCGCCGTCCGCGATGCGGTAAACTCCGGTGAGCGGGCGGCTTGGCGCGTTTCGGGCATCCGATTTGGGATAAGTCGCACCAGTTTTGGCGTCTCCGGCCTCGTAAACGCATCCGGAAGTGGCCACCATTTTTTGCCATTTGTCCCTGTCGAACGCGTGAAGATCACCATTCGTTGTTTGAATGGTTTGGCCCAGTTCGACAGCGTTACCGGCGGCGCCGATTCGACGCCCACGGCTTCCACCACGGGACGTTGCGCCGCCATACGACCGCGTGAATTCGATTTCACCGCCATTGACTGTGGCGTGGTGCGAAGCGTCGGCGGAGTCACCGGACGCGTCGCCTGAGTCTCGCTCGGTACAAAGCGCGGTTCGGCGTACACCTCACGGGCGGCCGCTGGTCGAACTACCGGCTCAGTCAGCCGTGCCGGCCGCGTAGTCCTATACGGTTGCGGTGAAGCATTCACTTGCAGCGCCGCATTTACCTGCGGCGCTGTATAGGCCTGCGGAGTTGTGGCAGCCTGTGGTGGCGCCACTGGAGCGGCTTCTTCGTCTTCCCGCACTCCTGGCTCGGGAACGGTGTCGGTTTCTACCGCTGGCGCTGGCGCATCGGCGGCGGGTTCATCCGCCACTGGGGGCGATAGTTCATCGGAAGGCGACGGAGGCGTGGGCGGGATCTGCATCGGCGCCGGTGCAATTGGCGCGGTAGCTGGCGGCGCGGCCTCTGACGCTGGGGACGCCGGCGTTTGCGGCGGCGCGGCAACCGCCTCTGTCGGTACGGCCGGCCCCACAATGAACTCTTCTTCCGTCACTTGAATGGGCCAGCGGTTCCAGACGGTGCGGTTGTAACCAAACGGCGGACCGTTCGGAATGCAGACCGGAATGTCGCATTTGTGACACAGGTTGCCACGATTGCAATTATCCAATCCGCGCGCCGCTTGAGGCCGGAGCGCGCCCATCGCCAAGGCGATGGCGAGCACCACGCATACTCCGATAGCCGCTGAACGTCGCATAGCCTTCCGTATCTTTCTATTGTCTGCCCGCTGTGGTCTAGCAGTGACTCGTGGACGCATCGCACGCTATGTGATTAAAAGAAGCCAACGCCGTTGTTGTTGCGGAACTTGGCCGCTTGTACCGTAGCGGTGCCAAGCAACGTGAATCCGAGAACCCGCTCGAATGGCGACAGCACCTTGCCCACCCAGGTGTCGAACGAGTACCAGTGATCTTCCTGCACGAAGACGCGGTCTCCCGGCAGAACCTGGTAGTTCGTCGCTGTCGAGCCTCCTTTGGTGATGGCGCACCAATCGACCGGCAGCACCTGGTAGCAACCGGTGCCGTCTGGCGCCGGCCGCGAGACCCAGATTTTCTTCGACGACACCTGCTGCAAGCCGTTCACTTTGGCGATGGAGCTCAGCACGGTTTCGTTCCCCATGTACGGGAATTCGTAAACCATGTCTCCGTAGCCGCCCCCTTCCAGCACGACGAAAAACGTCTTGCTGTTGTAGGCGTACATGTCCACCGCCACTTCTGGCGATTCGAGATATTGCGCCAAATGCGCCTCGATGGTCTTCTTGGCCTGCATCACCGTCAGACCGGCCACGAACACCTGCCCGTAGCTGCCGAGAGTGATGGTGCCGTCTGGGGCCACTAGATGCTCGCCCGAAATTTGTTGCCGCCCGGCGGTTGCCCCCAGACTCACCGACACCGAAGGACTGGTGAGCGAACGTCGCAGATGCGCGTCGATGGCGACCCGCGCCTCGTTCAAGCTCTTGCCAGCAACCTTCACACTGCCGTACACCGGTCCGAGGTTCACCGTGCCATCGCTTTCCACCAAATAGGGGCCCGCGATCGGATACTCGGGGTATGTGCCGGTGGCTTGAATCAACAATTCGTCGGTCGGCGACACCACGTACGTGCCGCGCGGCACCACGCGAATCGCGTCGACCAGCAAGATGTCGGGCGGCGCGATGTCGTAAGGCGGCAGCGTGGTCATCATCAATTCTTTGGGCACGTCCGGCGCAACCGGCGGCAGCGGCACAACGTCTTTGTGCTGACCGCGCAATGTGTGGCAACCGGTCATGCTAACGGCGACGAGCGCGGCGAAGAGTGCCAGGCCGATTCCGTGGCGCTGGTGGCACATATTCCCCATGGTCATTCTCACTTCCGTGCTGGCTGTGCTTCCGTGCTCAGCGGAGCGTGGTCCTACGCTCCTCGTCCACGCGCGGCCGCAGGCGCAAGCGCGGCCGACGAAGACTCCATAACACCACCATTCGGCCCCGTGGGCGTGATAGCTAGAGCGACGGTCCGACCGAATCGGCAAATTCCCCCCCGTGAAAAGTATTTGACGACGCGTTGTGTCAATCCGGCTGACACGTCCGCGCAAGTAAACTCTGCCGCCGCGGCAAGATGTCATGTCGCCCCATCGCAACCCGTGATACGGACCCTGTTAAACCTTGCCGGTTACAGAAACCCGCCAGGCGCAGGGACCTCTCGCTTGCTCCACTTTTCCCCTGGACAATGGCTTTCCAACCTCTTTGTCGCTGGCGCCACATGCACGCGGCGGCGCGACGCTGCCAAGTGGTCTCATCAGTAGTTGATATGCCGTCACTTGCGTATCAGGTCGCGCAGCGTTCGCAAATTGATCACGTCCAATTCTTCGTCGTCGCGTTTTCCTTTCGGTGTTTCCAGGTACATTGGCACTTGGCTGAAGCGCGTGTCGTTCATCAGCAGCCGAAACGGCTCCAAGCCGAGATGCCCTTGGCCGATATGTTCGTGCCGATCGACGCGCGAGCCAAGCTCGCGCTTGCTGTCGTTCAGATGAAACGCCTTGACGAGCGGCGCGCCGATCAAGCGATCGAGCGCGGTCATCGTCGCTTCGTAGTCCTTTTCGGGCGCCAGCGGGTAGCCCGCCGCGAAGACATGGCAGGTGTCGACGCAGATGCCGAGTCGGTCCGGGTCGCTCACATGTTCCAAAATCGCCGCCAACTGCTCGAAGCGGCAGCCCAGACAAGACCCTTGTCCGGCGGTCGTCTCCAGCAAACACTGTGCGCCGATGCCACGGGTCTGCCGATGCACCTCATCTAGCGCCAGCGCGATGCGGGCGATTCCCGCTTCCTCGCTGCTGGTAACAAAGGCCCCAGGATGTGCCACGACGTACGGAATGCCGAGTCGCTCGGCCCGCAGAAGTTCGACCACGAAGGCGTCGATCGACTTCTTCCACAGCGCGTCGTCGGGACTGGCCAGATTGATCAGATACGAGTTGTGCGCGATCGGGTGACTGATTCGCAGTTTGGCCAGCGCCCCCTGAAAGCGGCTCACATCGTCGTCGGTCAACTCCTTGGCCCGCCACTGATTGTTGTTCTTGGTGAACAACTGGACGCAATCGCAGCCGGCAGCCTGGGCAATCTCGACGGCCTTGTAATAGCCGCCGGCAATCGACATGTGCGCTCCCAAGAGTGGCATGGGCCAAAAAGTACCACACTGGCGGCCCCGCGCGCAGGCGCCTGGGCGCAGCGACCGAAATTCATTTGTCCGGAGGCGTGGCTCGGATAAAATCGAAGGCGTGGACGGAGCGTTTGCCTCGGCCTCTCGTGTGCCTTGGCGGGAGTGGATGTTATGGTCGCTTGGATTCTGGTGGCCGGCGCGGTTGTGACCGTAGCGGTGATGACAGCGCTGCTCTATAAGCCGCTTCGCGCCGTCCGCCAAGAATCGGCTCTGGCCCGAGCGAAGCGTGATTTTCATCTCCAGCGTGAACGGCTCGAAGCGCAGTTCTTCAAGCTGGCTTCCACCACCGGCAAACCGCGTGGCCTGCGCTGGACCGATTGCGACTTCGAGAATCCGGTCGCCTATGCCCGCGACCGCAAGACGGGCGAGCTGTCGGCCTTTGTCGCCTGCACGATATCGTTCGAGGCGATCGAGGGGGGCCCGATGGAAGATGTGGAGGCGGTGGGCAATTTGCGCGCGGCGACTTCGGTGTTTAACTTCCGTGCCAAGGTCTGGACCACCCAGGGGCGCGTGATGTTCAATCTCAATCCGGCCGAGGCAATTGCCTTCTATCAGGGGGTGGTCGAATCGGTGGGCGCCGAGAATGGCGGCGCTTAGCCGACCGCTGCTGCGCGGACGATTCATCGCGCTGGCCGCGTTCGTCTCGAAGTAAACGCCGCGCTCGTGGTATAGTGGCCGGTCGTGAGCAAGAAGAAACAGCGTCAAATCCGAACCGACTTTCGCAAGAACCGCGTCGAGCGACAGCGCAAGGTCAATTTCACGCGCGATTTCGCCGCCGGCGAACCGGAGGAAATCGATTCGGTTCGTGAAGAACGGATCAGCGGCAAGGGAGAATTGTCGCGCCGGCGCACCGTGCGCGCGGCGGACGAAACGGCCTGCGCAGACGACAGCAATTCGCAACCCGTGCTCGCGGTCGACGAGGCTGTTTGCCTCGCGGGTCGCGTGCTCAAGGTCAACGGGCTTTTGAGCACGGTCGAGACCGCCGACGGTCGGCGATATCAATGCGCCACGCGACGGCTGCTCAAGACCATCAGCACCGACCTGCGGCACGTCGTCGTCGCCGGCGACCATGTGCTGATCCGGCCCGCCGACGATAAGGAAGGCATCATCGAACGCGTCGAGCGGCGCTATGGCGTGCTCAGTCGCGCTAGCCGCGGCCGTCAGCACACCATCGTCGCCAATGTTGATCAGCTCTTGATCGTCGGCAGCGCCGCCGAGCCGTACCTCAAGCCGAATTTGATCGACCGCTATCTGATGTCGGCCGAGAAGGCCCATATTCGACCGTTGATCGTCATCAACAAGATCGATCTGGTCGAACCGGCCGGGCTGATGCCGCTGGTCGGCGTGTACAGTCAGATGGGCTACCCGGTGATTCTCACCAGCGCCCGCAGCGGAACTGGCGTCGATCGACTGCGGCGCGAGCTTGTCGATCGGCAGACTGCCGTCGTCGGTCAGAGCGGCGTCGGCAAGAGCTCGCTGCTTAACGCCACTGAGCCCGGACTGGCGCTGCGCGTCGCCTCGGTCAGCCAGGAGACTCAAAAGGGACGCCACACGACCACCACCGCCGAACTGCTGCGCACGCAGTCGGGGGGCTATCTCGTCGATACGCCGGGCATCCGCCAGTTTCAACTTTGGGACATCGTGCCCGCCGAGGTGCAGAACTATTTTCGCGATCTGCGTCCGTACGTTGGGCTGTGCAAGTTCCCGGATTGCTCGCACACGCACGAAGAAGAATGCGCGGTCAAAGACGCCGTGGCCGACGACTTGCTGGACGTGCGCCGCTACGAGAGCTACCTGAGCATTCTTGAAGGCTCGTTGGACGACCTTGAAGATTGGTCGTGAACCATTGGCCGCCGTCGCGCGGCGCCTTTCGCGAGTCCCTGCGTGACGACTTCTCTCGAAAAGAGCACTGCCACTTCCGAACCGCGGCTCCAGCCGCGTCGCTGGTTGCTGGCGATCAAACTGGCGGTTGTGCTGCTGGTGCTGTTGGGCGTCCAACATTCGCTGGTCGCGGCTTGGCGCAAGCTCGGGGAGCAAGAACTCCAATTCGATTGGCCTTGGCTGATCGCATCGGGCGTCATTTACCTGGTTGGTCTGCTCCCCGCCGCTTGGTTCTGGTATTGGTTGTTGCGCTGCTTTGATCTGCCGGTGGCGCCGTTTTCGACATTTCGCGCGCATTATATAGGTCACGTCGGCAAGTACGTGCCGGGCAAGGCGATGGTGTTCGTGATCCGCATTGCGTTGTTGCCGCGAGCAGGCCGACTGGTGGGCCCCGCCTCGCTGGCGGTGTTTTACGAAACGATGACCATGATGGGGGTTGGCGCCTGCCTGGCCGCAATCGTGTTGTTGGGATGGCAACGCGCCACGGGGTTGGCCGCCGTGGTCGCCATTTGCTGTGGGGCCGGCGGCGTGCTGGTCACCTTGCCCCCCGTGCTGCGCTTGGCAGGCAGGTTGCTGGAGCGCGTGCGGCCCGGTTTTCGGCTCGCGGCCGAGCTGGTGCGCATCGACATGCGCCACGTGGTGGTTGGCTGGTGCGCCAATTTTGCCTTGTGGCTCATGTTGGCGCTGAGCTTTTGGGCCGCGCTGCGCGGGGTGTTGCCAGCGGCGCAAGTTCCCTTGTCGGAATTTCCGTTCTATCTGGCCTCGGTGGCGTTGGCGATGGTCGCCGGCTTCGCCTCGCTGATTCCGGGCGGGGCCTTCGTGCGCGAAGCCGTTTTGCTCGAACTCCTTGCGCCGCGCTATGGCGCCGCCGTTGCGCTGGTCGCCGCGCTGGTGGTGCGCGTGGTCTGGCTCGTGTCGGAAGTCTTGCTTTCGGCTATTCTGTATGTGGCTGGCCCGCGCGAGTCGGCGAATGCGCACTAGCGCGGTTCCCCCTCGTGCGCCTGCCGCGAGCATGTGCTCGCAACCATCCCGTTTGTCATGGCGCTGGCGCTGGCCAGTGTCGGATTCATGCTGTCGATCGTCATACCGGTGTACAACGAACGCGAAAGCCTCGCGCCGCTCCATGCCGAGTTGGCCGAGGTCGCGCGCGATCGCGGTTACGACCTCGACATCATCTTTGTCGACGATGGCTCGAGCGACGACTCTTGGCGCCAGATCGAGACCCTCGCCGAGCGCGACCCGCGCGTCAGCGGCGTTCGCTTCCGGCGCAACTTTGGCAAGGCGGCCGCCTTGTCCGCCGGCTTCGAGCAGGCGCGCGGCGACCTGGTCATGACGCTCGACGCCGACCTGCAAGACAATCCCGCCGAGATTCCGTTGTTCTTGGACGCCATCGCCGGTGGCCTCGACGTGGTCAGTGGCTGGAAGCAGGTGCGCTACGACCCCTGGCACAAGGTGGGTCCGTCGCGCGTCTTTAACTGGATGGTCAGCAAGCTCACCGGAGTGGCGCTGCACGATCATAACTGCGGCATGAAGTGTTGCCGCCGCGAGGTGCTGAACGAAGTGCGGTTGTACGGCGAGTTGCATCGCTTTGTCCCGGTGCTGGCCGCCGCGCGCGGTTTTCGCGTTGGTGAGGTGGTGGTGCGGCATCGCCCGCGCCGCTACGGCCAGTCGAAGTACGGCGTCAACCGCATTGTCAAAGGCTTTTTGGATCTGCTCACCGTCCGCTTTCTTACCGGGTTCGGCCAGCGGCCGCAGCACCTGCTGGGCGCCGCCGGGCTGGTTTGCTTTGTGGCCGGACTGACCGGCCTGGGCTATCTGGCTCTCGACAATGTGCTGGCCGCGCTGGCTCCTGGCAGCCAACTGGGCTGGCTCGATCCACAGCGCGCGTTTCTCGGCGCGGCGATGTTCATCTTGCTGGGAGTGCAACTCATGTCGTTAGGTCTGGTGGCCGAGCTCATCGTCGATCGCAGCAGCCGCGGCAGCGACCGATACTCGGTCGCGCAGATCGTTTCGCGCGGCGCGGCGCAGCCAGTCCCACCATCGGATTCCGCCAATGGCGCCATCCACGGGGCGAGCCGACCACAAGTCGGTTCTCGCGCGCCATGAGCGCCGCCGACTCCAACAGCGCGCTGCGGCGCGGCGTTTATCTGATCATCGCGTCGATTGCGCTGGGCGGGATGCTCGGCCGCATTCTGGCGGTCAACGCCGTCGACAAAATTGAAATCGACAAGTCGCGGACCAAGAATGGCAAGCCGTTGTTGCAGCGTCCTTTTCTCAGCGCCAACGATCGCAGCCGCTGGTGCACCGTCCGCGCGCTGGTCGAACTCGGCACGTACCAAATTGACGAGATTATCGCCCAGCCCAACTGGGACACGATCGACATGGTCAAGCGGCCCGACGACGGCCATCTCTATTCCAGCAAGCCGCCGCTGTTTCCCACATTGATGGCGGGCGAGTACTGGATCATCCACCGGCTCACCGGCCGCACGCTCGGCACGCATCCCTACGAGATCGGCCGCTTCATGTTGATCACCATCAACGTGTTGCCGCTGTTGCTCTACTTTGCCATTGTCGCGCGCTGGGTCGAACGCTACGGCGCGACCGATTGGGGCCGCGTATTCGCCTTTGCGGCCGCGGCATTGGCCACCTTTCTCACCACGTTTGTCGTCGTCATCAACAATCATCTGCCCGCCGCCGTTTGCGTGGCCATCGCCACCGACGCCGTGCTGCGCATCTGGATCGACGGCGATCAGCGCTGGCGCTGGTTCTTCGTCGCGGGTTTGGCGTCCTCGTTCGCCGCCGCGGTCGAACTGCCCGCGCTGTCGTTCGCGGCGCTGGCGGCGGCCGCGCTGGTGTGGCGATTTCCGCGTCAGACGCTGACCGGCTTTGCGCCGCCGGCGCTGGTGGTGGCCATTGCCGCCTTGGCGACCAATTACGCGGCGTTTGGAACGCTCACTCCCGCTTACAAGCACAAAGATTGGTACGACTACAGCTACATGAAGGATGGCCGCGAGCGCGACAGCTATTGGCGCGACCGGCAAGGCATCGATCGCGGAGAACCGTCGCAGGCCAATTACGCGCTGCACATGCTGGTGGGGCATCATGGCATCTTTTCGCTCACGCCGATCTGGTTGTTGTCGGTCGCCGGCGTCGCCACCGCGCTTGCCACGCACGGCGAACGGCTGCGCGGCATGGCGTTGGCGATCGCGCTGTTGTCGGTTGTGTGCTTTGTCTTTTACCTCCTGCGTCCCTTGGAAGACCGCAACTATGGCGGCATGACCAGTGGCCTGCGCTGGAGCTTTTGGCTGATACCGCTGTGGACTTTGATGTTGCTGCCCGCCCTAGAGTGGGTGGCGCCGCGCGCGTGGCTGCGGTGGCTTGCCTGCGCGCTGTTGGTTTTCTCTACCCTCTCGGTCAGCTACCCCACATGGAACCCGTGGACACATCCGTGGATCGCGAATTTTTTGGTGTATCTCGACTGGATCAAATTCTGAGACCGGCCAGTGAGGAAAAGTGGTTAGTGGCTCAGGAAGAAGAAGGAACCGCCGAGACGGGGAGGCGCAGAGGGGGAAGAGTGGTGGCAAGAGAAAG
>JAIBBY010000032.1 GCA_019694455.1 Pirellulales bacterium | reverse complement strand
ACCTTTTCAAAAACGTGCTGCACGCCAAACGCCAGATCGCGGTCGCGCTGGGTGAGGTCGGAGCGCGACACGCGAGGCGGCCCGAACAGTTCGATCAGGTGATCGGAATAGTGCCGCTCGAGGGTCACCTGGCCGTCGTCGGCGATCTTCATTCCTTGCGAGGCGCCAAAGGGGAGGAAGTATTTGGGATTGAGTTCGAAGCCGGCGCCGTCGAGCGTCACCATGTCGTCGAATTGATCGGCGTAGCGATCGCCTCCCAGGGGGGCGAGGCCCATCACCTTGCCTTCGTCGCCATACTCGCCATAGCCGATGAACTCGCAGATCATGGTGTAGAGCGAGCCGAGCGAGTTGGGGACAAAGACCCGCTGGAGAACGCTGATCTCGTCTCCCTCGCAGGCGGTGAGCATGCAGGTGACGAAGTCGCCGGAGCCATCGATGCTGAAGCCGGCGGCCTTGTCCCACGGCGAGACGAAGTAGGCGCTGGCGATGTGCGCCAGATGGTGCTCCACATTCCAGGCGCGAAAGCGCAATTGCGCCGAATCGACCTGGCAAGCGGCGGCGATGAGCGTGGGGAGATCGTCGAGCTTGGAGCGCGAGCCACGGATCTTGAGCAGGTTCAAGAGCCGGCTGGGATTTTTGAGGACGAACTCGATTTTTTTGGCGCGATTGGCGGCGGGCTCGCGGCCGATCGCCACATGGTCGATATCGGCGACATTGAGCCCGGCCATGTCGAGACAGCGGCGAATCGCCAACGCCGGAAAGCCGGCGTAGTACTTCAACCGATTGAGCCGCTCTTCGGCGATGGCTGCGACGGGCTGCCCATCGATCACCAGCGCCGCGGACGCGCCGGCGTGATATGCGTTGATGCCGAGAATGACGCTCATGCGGCGGACGGCCTGACCGGGTGGGCGAGAAGCGAATGAAAAGTCAGGCTATCAATGTAGTCGCGCGGCGCAAGACGGCTAGGGTCAGCGCGAAAAGTGGCGGCCGGCGGCTATTGCTGCCCGTAGGCGGCGTTGCTGCCGAAGTAGTTGCGGAATTCGAGAAAGTCGGTGCGATGGCCGGTGGCGCGGATTCTTTCTCCCGGCTCGACGGTTGTGCGATCGAGGTCGGTCAACTGGTTCTGCAGATTGCGCATTTGCCTGTGCTGCGAGGAATTGATGCGATCCTGATCGAGTTGTGGCCGCACCAGGGTTTGGTAATTGGGGGGCGAGCCAACGCCCTGCTGGCGCAGCAGGTTGAGATAGGGGCTGACGGTGGGCCGGTTGTACAGCGTGTTGTTCATCTGAGATTGCGCGGGGTTGTAGCCCATCTGGGGGCGCTGGATCCGCTTAGAACTTTGGGCATACGCCGCGCTGGAAAACGAGAGGCCAACGGTCAGGCAGCAAAGCGCGACGGCCAAGCCAAAGCGACGACTTTCCATGATCCAACCTCCCGTCCGCGGGCCAAACCCCTTCCAGCGTTCATCCTACGATCCGGCCGACGAGGGGGCAAATTGCCCGTGGCACTAGCAACGACATCGGGCGTGGCGGCCGGCCGGCGACACTATTTTCGCCGCAATCGGCAAACTCCGCCCCAATTCGCCGGCTGCGCAACAGCTTAGAAGAACCCGCCGACGTTGAAGGGATTGATATTGCCGGTGCCGCGGAAACCCGAGGGAGAGCGGTTGATAGTCTGCACGGTTTGCACGCCGAGCAAGCTGAAGCCGAAGATGCGTTCGAAGGGACCGGTCACCTTCTGGACGATGGTGTCGGCAAGGACGAACTTGTCTTCGGAGATGAACAGCCGGTCGCCGGGCAGAATTTGGTAATTGGTCTTGGTGGAACCGCCTTGCGTGATGGCGTGCCAGTCGACCGGCAATACCTGATCGGGGCCGCAGTGATCGGGCGCCGGGCGCGCCAGCCACATATGGTTGGACTGGTTGCTGGTGAAGCCGCCGAGTTGGCTGACCGCGTCGAGCACGGTTTCGTTGCCTTGGATCGGCACCCGTGCGATCTGGTCTCCCTGGCCGGCGCCTTGCGTGATGATGTAATAGACCTTGCTGTTGAAGGCCGCGACATCCACGGCGATCTGCGGACTTTCGAGATATTCTGAGAGGTGTTCCTCGACCGCCTCGCGGGCCTGCATCAAGGTGAGCCCCACGACGCGCACATTGCCGTAGATGCCGAGATTGATGACGCCGTCTTGCCGCACAATATGTTCGCCGGCGATGGCTTGGCGCGAGGCGGGCGTGGCCAACGACACCGAAACCTCGGGGGCCGTGAGGATGCTGGATAGTTGTTTGAGAATCGCCTTCTGCGCTTCGCGAACGGTGCTGCCGACCACGCGCACCCGGCCGTAGCCGGGGCCGAGATTCACCGAGCCGCTGGCATCCACCTGGTACTCGCCGGTGATCGGCTGCTCTTCGAGGGTGCCGGTGGCAATGATCGAGAGGATGTCCTGGGGCTCGATTTGATACGGCTCCTTGGGCACCACTTTCACGGCATCAATCAAGAGCACATCGGGGGGTTCGATGCGATAGGTCGGCAGGGTGGTCTTGGCCAATTCGTGCGGCACCAGCGTCGCGGCGTCGATGGTTTCCTCGAGCACGCGATTGCGATGCCACACGGTGCGGCAACCACCACAGGCCATCAGCGACGCGCAGCACAACGCCAGCAGCGCGAACCGGCCGGCGCCGCGCGCCGGTCGCAGCGGTTGACTTTCGCGTTGTGGCTGGCCGCTAGGCATGCATGGTTCCTGACAAGTCAAGCTACGTTGGCGCATCGTGGGCGCTGGGAGACTAGTTGTTGTTGTTCGTGCCGTTGAAGCCCGATGGCGAGCGGTTGATGGTTTGCACGGTTTGCACACCGAGGAGCGTGAAGCCGAAGAGCCGTTCGAACGGCGCGGTCATCTTTTGCACCGCGGTGTCGAGGGTGACCAGCTTGTCCTCGGCGATGAACAAGCGATCGCCCGGCATGAGCTGATAGTTGGTGGAGGTGGAGCCCCCTTCGGTGATCGCCACCCAATCGACGGGCAGCACCTGGTCGTATCCCAGGCCGTCTGGGGCGGGTCGCGCGATCCACATTTTTTTGCACTGCGAGCTGGTGAAGCCGCCGACGCTGGAGAGCGCGTCGAGCACTGTCTCGTTGCCGGTGACCGGCACGCGCATCACCTGGTCGCCTTGACCGGCGCCTTGCAGGATCACGTAGTAGACCTTGCTGTTGAACGAGGCGATGTCGACCGCCACCTGCGGATCTTCCAAGAACTGCGAGAGATGTTCTTCGATTACTTCGCGGGCTTGTTGATCGGTGAGACCGACCACGCGCACCGGCCCGTAGACGCCGAGATTGATGGTGCCGTCTTGCATGACCACATGCTCGCCGGCAATGGCTTGCCGGGCGCCGGGCTGCGCCAAGCTGACGGAGACTTCGGCCGTCCGGAGGACTTTGCCCAGCTCTTCGGTGATGCGCTTTTGCGCGTCTTCGACGGTATAGCCAACGACCTTCACGCGGCCATAGCCGGGGCCCAGGGCCACCGAACCATTGACGTCGACGCGAAACTCGCCGGCGATGGGGTTCTCTTCGGGCGTGCCGGTCACAAAGATCGTGAGGATGTCCAAGGGCTCGACCAGGTACGGCTCCTTGGGCACGATCTTCACGGCATCGATCAAGAGCACGTCTGGCGGTTCGATGCGATAGGTCGGCAGCGTGGTCTTGGCAAGCTCGCGCGGCAGCCCCTCCTTGGCCGAGATGGGCTCTCGCGGGCGGTTATCCCACAAGCAGCCGGTGGCCAGCGGCAGGCAGACCAGCGCCAGCGCCGCCAGCCGCCGCGATCGATGGGTGAATTGAGATTGCCGCATGAGGATTCGCCTTGGGCGTTTTCAGGGGCGGGGGGCGACGAGCGCCCTAGCCTCTGCTCGATCCGTACAATCGGCTTAATCGGCAAATCCTCGCGCGCACTTTTCCTTAAGTGCGACAAGTTCCGGCAATGTGAGCGTTTTTTGCCCAGTTTACTGGCCGACGACATCCTGAAACGCCTGTATTACCCAGACTCCGGCAATCGCAACTCGGGAAATGGCCAAAATGTCTGGGTGGTCTGTGAATTGGGAGGCTTGCGCCAGTCGTGACCAGTCGCCACCCGGACAATGGTTTGGTTGGCGCGCCTTGACTTGAAATGACGGCCGGAAACTGTTTGACAGTTTGAAGTGGCACTTTGTATGGTGGCAACTAGGGAGCCACTGCCGAGAAGGCACGCTGCCCTGGCCAGTGGGGTTCCCGCCCCTTTCGGGAGGAGAAGACCGAGGCGGCAACAGGCCGAACCCGGCCGCCTCATCCAAGTCACCAGCCATTCGGCGATTGGAGCGTGCATCGCATTTCGATTCCGTGTGCCGCCGCCTGACAGCATCCGTTGCATGATGAAGATTGGTCGGTTGGACACGGGAAGCCATGATCAGCGGCGCCAGATCGATGTTCCGCCGGGCTTGGCTCGGCCAGGGCCGAACGCGCGCTACCGCTTGGGGTGCGAGCCGTTGGCAGGCGCCCTCCGCTGGTTGTGACTCATCGTCGCGAGTTGCAAGTTCTTGTACTTCATATACTGCGGTGACCCATTACCGGGTCGTCTCCGCGGCACAGTAAACCCTGGATCAGCGAACCCTTAGAGACTCACAGCCGCCTATGTCCACGATCACGACTTCCGCGCCGCGCAGCATCTTCACCGACCCGCGCCTGCTGCTGTTCATCTTGCTAGGGGCCGTGGTGCTGGCCTATGCCAACACGCTGGAATGGGTCGCCGATTTCTGGCAGCGCCCCGAGTATTCACACGGCTATCTGATTCCGGCGTTTGCCTGCGCCTTGCTGTGGCTGCGGCGCCCCGATCCCGACGCCAAACTACCCGAGAACGAGCAACGACTAGGCTTGGCGCTGGTGGCGATCGGCGTGGTGGGCATGCTGATGGTCGCCTTTATGCCGATCGACAAATATTATCCCGCGCCGCTGCACAACCTGTTGTTTGCCGGTAGCTTGGCGTTCTTTCCGTGTCTGGCGGGGGCGGTGGTGTTGGCTGGCAAGGACGCCTTGCAAGAGGCCACTGCCACCGAGCGCTGGATTGGCGTGGGCATCATCATCTTGGGATTGGCGCTGCGCTTGGTGCTGACCTGGTACTCGCTGATCACGCCGGAAATGTTGACGCTGCTGGTGTGCCTGACGGGCGCCTTTATGGTGGCTGGTGGCACGCGGGCATTGACCTGGGCGTTGCCGGCGGTGCTGTTTTTGGTCTTCATGTTTCCACTGCCCGACGTGCTGGAACGGGGCATGCTCGCGCCGTTGCAGCGGTTTGCCACGATCGCCAGCACGTTTTGTCTGCAATTGATTGGGCTGCCGGCGTATCGCGAAGGGTACTCGATTCACATCGGCGAGAACCAATTGGGGGTGATCGACGAGTGCAGCGGTTTGCGGATGCTCACGATCTTCTTCGCGATGAGCGTGGCGATCACGATGGTGATCAACCGGCCGATGTGGGAGCGGGTGGTGATTGTGCTCAGCGCGCTGCCGATCGCGCTGGCGGTGAACGTGGCCCGCATCACGATCACGGCCATTTTGTATCAGGTGGCCGACGCCGAGTTGGCGCACAAGGTGTTTCACGACGGGGCGGGGCTAATCATGATGCCGATGGCCTTGGGCCTTTTGTACTGCGAGTTGCAGATCCTCTCGCATCTGGTGGAAGAGGACGAGGACCTGGCAGACGACTATTCCGACTCGGGAGTGGGCCAGCATTTGACCCCGGTTGCCTAATCGGCGCAAGCGGCGCCAGCGGAACGTGAAATTTCGCGACAATGTGTTGCAAAGACTCCACAAGCCGGCCCGACCCTTGCCATGATGACTGAACGTCAAACCCAAAGCGGACAAACGCTTGCGACGGGCGGCGCCGAAGCCTGCCGCCGCTGGTCCGCCGTTTGCCTAGACGCTGTGGCGACTTCCGACCGAGCGCAGGCCGCCCGCGGCGCGCGCCCGGTCCCAGCACTTCTTTTCGAGTAGAGAGAACACACTCGTGCCGAATCCCTCTGCCATCGATCCGCAACAGCCACATCATTCCTCCGGACACGACCCGCGCTATGGCGCGCTGGTGCCGGTGCATGCCGACTTTTTGCCCGTCCCACAACAAGGGGGCTGGTCGGCTTCTCACGCGCAGCAGACACTGGCGCCGAACGTGACGGCGGGCAACATCTTGCATTCGCTGCGGCGCAAATGGTGGATTGGCGCCGGCGTAGGCATTTTGTGCGCGATCGCTTCGGCGCTGGCCGCTTATTATCTGGTGCCCAACCGGCAGGAAGTGACCGCGATGTTGCGCGTGCGGCGTAACGATCAAGGTCTGCTCGACAATATTCCGCGGTTCGTGCAGAAGGACGAGTTCGACGCGATCAAGCGGACGCAGATCGGCTTGGTCACACAGCGACAGACGATTGAAAGCGCGCTCAACGAGCCGGACCCCGACACCGGCCTGACGGTGCAAGAACTGCGCGAGGTGAAGAAGCACGACGACCCGGTGGGCTGGCTGGAGAAGGGTCTGGAGGTGGAGTCGCCGGGGGACACCGAGCTGATGTTCATCACGCTGAAGGGAGATAACGCCAAGGAGTTGGCCAAGATCGTCAACGCGATCAGCACGGTGTATTTGCGCGATGTGCAGGACGCCGAAACAAAATCGGTGAAACACACGCGGGACGATCTGGAGAGAATCTATTCCAAAGCGGTCGACGATTTGAACGCGGCCCAAAAGCAATTCAAAGACATGGCCGACACGATCGGCGTTCCAGACCGAGAGTCGGTGGCGGCCAGCCATCAGGCGAAACTACAAATCTTGGCGCAAAAACATTCGCTAGCGAGCGACTTGCAACGGCGGCTGTATGAAGCGGCGGGCGAACTGCACTCGGCCCAGGTGAAACTGCAGGTGGCCAAGAATCGCGAGCCGACCGAAGGAGAGCTCGACGAAGTGCTGATGAAGTACAAGGATTACGAGGCGCTGTTGCTCAAGCGTCACGAAGCCAGCCTGTACTTCAACAAGGTGCAGGAAATGTACAAGGACACCGAGGCGCCCAAGGTGCGCGAGTTGCGCGCCGTGCTGCAGGATCTTGACTCGCAGATCGAACAGTATCGCGAGGAGAAGCGGCCGCAGGTGATCGAGATGCTCAAGGGGGGGAGCACCGAGATCGAACTGACCAACGAAATCAGCAAGTTCGAGGCGATGCAGCAGACGTTGGCGACCGACCTGGCCAATGTGCAGACCGAAATCCAAACCCTCTCGGCCGAGTTGCTGGAACTGGGCAAAACATCGCCCGACTTGCAGCGCATCGCCGCGAGGATCGACCTGATGACGAACGATCTGAAGCGATTGAACGAGGCGCGCCTGGAGCTGAGCCTCAAATTAACGTCGGCCGAGACGGCGCCGCGCATCACGATGGTGGCGCCGGCCATGCCGCCCGAAGCTGGCGGCGGCCAACTGGTGAAGTACATGGCCATGGCGTTCGCGGCGTTCTTTGGCTTGTGCATGCCGGTGGTGGCGTTCACGTTCTGGGATTTTCAACAGCACCGGGTGAATCAGCCGAGCGACGCCTCGACCGCGCTAGGGACTAAAATCTTGGGCGCGCTGCCGAGCGTGGCGGGGCGCAAAGGCAAGAAGGCCGCGCAAGGCAAAGGCGCCACCGCATTGCAGCGCTCGCTGGCCGACTCGGTCGACGGCGTGCGGACCGCGCTGATCCGCGACCATGTTTCGGAAGGGACGCGGGTGGTGCTGGTCACCAGCGCCGTGCATCACGAAGGCAAAACGACCTTGGCGACGCAACTGGCCACCAGCTTGGCTCGCGCCGGCAAGCGCACGCTACTGGTCGACGGCGACCTGCGGAAACCGGTGGCGCATCGGCTGTTTGGGTTGTCGCTCGATCCCGGTTTTTGCGAGGTGCTGCGCGGCGAATGCGAGATCGAGGAGACGATTCGCCCCACGCGCGCCAGCGGCCTGTGGATGATGGCGGCCGGGCGATGCGACGACGAGAGCCTGCACGACCTGGCCAAGGAAGGGGTGGAGAACATCTTCAAGCAGTTGCGCGCCGGGTTCGACTATGTGGTGATCGACGCGTCGCCGGTGCTAGCCACCGCCGACGCGCTGGTGATTGGCCAATATGTCGATGGGGCCGTGCTGGCGGTACTGCGCGACGCCAGTCGCGTGCCGCACGTCCACGAGGCGATGGAGCGGCTGCGCGGGGTGGGCGTGCGCGTCATCGGCACCGTGTTCGGCGGATCGAAGCAAGAAGTCAAACCACGTTCGCAACCCAAGCGGTTGACGTCCAAAGCCGCGTTATAGACCATTTGTTCCCGCGCGCGGCGCTGGCCGCGCCTCGCCCAAGGATTGATACATGACCCGATATATTCCCGCCCTGGCCGCCATCGTGCTGTTGGCTGGCGTGGCCGTGGTGCAAGGCACCTGGACCGAGCGTTGGGGCAAGCATGACACGGAAGAGATTTTGCGCCGCGTGGAATGTTTGAAGCAGGTGCCGCTGGATTTTGGCCGCTGGAAGGGAACCGACGACCAGCAAGACGCCAACCAATTGAAGATCGCCAAGGTTTCGGGCGTGGTGCAGCGCACCTACAAGAACGTCGACACCGGGCAGGAAGTGAGCATTTATCTGGCCACCGGCAAGGCCCGTAACATCTCGGTTCACACACCGGACAAGTGCTACTTGGCTTCGGGCTTTCGGATGCCGGAGGCGGAGTTTGACACCCAGGTGAAGTTCGACGACAAGACCGCCAATTTTTATGCCGCTGATTTTCGCAAGGACACCAA
Source organism: Pirellulales bacterium (assembly GCA_019694455.1). NCBI lineage: Bacteria > Pseudomonadati > Planctomycetota > Planctomycetia > Pirellulales > Pirellulales bacterium. The sequence continues at coordinate 46,246 of JAIBBY010000032.1, read as the reverse complement.
CGAAGGGGTGATCTTGCTGCGAATCTATTGGACCTGGAACGCGACCGGAGCGTGGGAAGCGCCCGAGTATCCCAAGGTGGCGTTCGCCAAGTATCCGGCCTTGTACAAGATGTATGCGATTCGCCGGATTGTGCCGGGGGAGCAATCGAACGAAGATCCGACGAAGGTGTTTTTGAAGGAGTTTTTGCCGGTGCTCGAGCGCACGCTTAACGAGCCGACGACGACTCCCGCCGCAGCGCCGGCCGCGGCGCCGGCGGCGTAATTGTCGCCGAACGCCTGCAAGGCCAAGGTTATACTCGCATCTGCTATTCGATAAGGTTCGCCCGCGGCGGCCGCGCCAACAAAATTAGCTCTGCGGCGCCGCTTCGGTTGGAAACCGATATCCCGGTAAGGAGACACGACACTGGCATCGCCTATGAACACGCACCTGCGACAACCCTTCACCAAGCGCGTCTTTTTGGTGCTCGTGCTGCACGCGTTGGCGTTCGTGGCCGCGTATTGGCTGGCGTTCGCCGCGCGCTTCGATTTTGCCCTGCCGCGTCAGCAGTGGATTATCTTTTTCGTCACGCTGCCGGCGTTGATGTTCATCAAGATGGTGATCTTCTACGCGCTAGGGCATTGCCACGGTTCGTGGCGTTATGTCACCTTTCGTGATTTGGCGGTGCTGGTCTGCGCCGCCGTGTTGTCGTCGGTGGTGATCTTCGCGCTCAATCAGTTCATGATCGACAACATTCGCATTCCGCGCTCGGTGATGCTGATCGATCTGGCGCTGACCATGATGATCCTCGGCGGGCTGCGCTCGGCCTGGCGATTGGCGGAACACGAATTGCGGCCGCTAATGGAGCGCAAGGGGTTTGACGGCGCGCTGATCCTGGGCGCCAACAGCCGCAGCGCGGCGCTGGCGCAGCAGATACAGGCCAATCCTCGGCTCAAACGGCACATTGTCGGCTACCTGGACGACGACCCCATGCGGCTGGGCTCGCGCTTTGGCGGCATTCCGGTGCTGGGCCGCCCCGAGGAGGCCCCCCGGCTGGCCGCGGCGCTCGGCGCAAAAGAGGTGTTGATTGTCGGCGGCGACGTGTCGGGCAAGCGCCTGCGCGAACTGATCCGCCGCTACGAGCAGTCTAACCTGGCGCTCAAGGTCATTCCGCCGGTCGACGACCTGCTGGCGGCTGACTACGGCGTGCAGATTCGCGATGTCGACATCGACGACTTGCTGGGGCGCGACGCGATTCAACTGAACAACGACGACATTGGCGCCTTGGTCGAGGGGCGCACGGTGATGGTGACGGGCGCCGGCGGCAGCATTGGCTCGGAGATTTGCCGGCAGGTGCTGCGCTTCCGGCCGAAGCAATTGATCTTGCTGGAGCGCGGCGAGAACGCGCTGTTTTTGATCGATCAAGAATTGTCGCGCACCACCAAGATCGACCTGATCCCGTGCGTGGCCGATATTCGCGAGCAGGGGCGGATGCGCGAGATCTTTGACCGCCACCGACCCGAGGTGGTGTTCCACGCGGCGGCCTTCAAGCATGTGCCGCTGATGGAGCACAACCCGTGCGAGGCGATCAAGAACAACGTGTTTGGCACCAAGCAACTGGTCGAACTGTCCGACGAGTTTGGCGTGGCCAGCTTCGTGATGATCTCGACCGATAAGGCGGTGAACCCCACCAGCATCATGGGGGTGTCGAAGCAATTGGCCGAGCGTTACGTGCACGCCTACGCCGAACACTCGCAAACCAAGTTCGTAGTGGTGCGGTTTGGCAACGTGCTGGGCTCCAATGGCAGCGTGGTGCCGATCTTCAGCGAGCAAATTCGGCGTGGCGGCCCGGTGACGGTCACCCATCCGGAGATCGAACGCTTCTTCATGACCATCCCCGAGGCGTCGCAACTGGTGCTGCAAGCGGCGGCGATGGGTCAGACGGGGCAGATCTTCGTGCTCGACATGGGAGACCCGGTCAAGATCGTCGATCTGGCGCGCGACTTGATTCGCCTGTCGGGGCTCAAGCCCGACGAAGACATCGAGATCGCCTTCACCGGCCTGCGGCCGGGCGAAAAGTTGTACGAAGAACTGTACTTCGACAACGAGGAGAAGCTGCCGACGCCGCACCCAAAGGTGTTTGTGGCGTATCACCGGCCGTTCACGCTGGACGAAGTGTCGCAGGTGTTTGGCGAGCTAGAGCAATTCGTCAACGGCGAGTCGGCGGCAATGGTGGCCAAGCTGCGCGAGATCATGCCCGAGTATCAGCCGCCGGCCCACTCGGCGCCGGCCGCGGCCGCGGAGACTCCGCTGCCGGCCGGGGCCTAGGGGCGGAGGCGGGCAACGCCGGCGGCTGCGGATCATCGCTCTTGTCACGTCGTCGAACGCAGGAGCAAATAGCTCGATGTTGCGGCTGCCGTTGAGTGAGCTCGACGCCCGGACGATCGGCTCTTGGCTGGTGATCGGCTATGCGGTGGCTTTCAACCTGTGGTTCTTCATGTACCTGGGTTATGCGACCATCACGAGCCGTGGACCCATTGCGAACGCGGTTCGACTCTTTCTGGCGCACACGCTCATCGGCGTCATGACTGTGCCGTTCATCTTGTCGGCAGGCGGGGAGCTTGGCTGGGTATTGTCGTTTTCGCTTTTGTTGATCGATATCGTCATCGCGTCATTCTTTGAAGCGATCTTCGATTTGCCGTTGGCCTGGGGCGTGGCGGCGTATTTTCTGTTGGGGGGCGGCGTGTATTTGATCTTGGGCTTTCTCTTGGGTCTGATCGCGTGGGCGGTGCGCCGCGTCTTTGGCATCACCGCCGTGCCGCGACTCTGGAGATAGCGATTCATGTGGCCCCGCGCAAATGAAAACAGGCCCAGCAGCGCGGGAAGCACTGCGCGGGCCTGCGGCGGCAATCGGTGTGATAGCTTGCCAATAAGTAGCGGCGATTACGCCTTGTCGGCGTTGCCCTCCTGCTCGTTGTCACTGTCCTTGTTGTCGCCATCCTTCTTCGAATGGTCCTGCTTATCGCCGTGAGCCTTGTCGTCGTGTGCGGCGTCCTGGTCCTGTGAGTCGATCGACTCGACGCGTTTCTCCACGTCGCGCAAGCGTTCTTCGACGCGCCGCTCCACGTCGCGGAGCCGGTCTTGCAGATCGCGTAGCCGCGGCAGCGCCTCTTCGCCCAGACGGCGCTCGATCCGCGCCCCTTCGCGGCGCAGATGCTCTTCGACTTCTTCCGGCGGCGGAATCACCCCCGGCGGCGGCAACGGCACGCGCCCCTCGAACAAGCCTTTCAGCTCCGGCGGCAGCGGCGGGCTGGGGATCTTGCCCAGGTAGGCCTCGACAAAGGCGCGCGCCTCGTCGGGCAGTTCGCCCAAGGTCTTGTCGGTGACTTCCCAGGTCTTGTCGCCACGTTTCACTGTCACCTTGCCCGGCTTGTCGCCTTCTTTCTCGATGGTCACCTTCATATCGGCGGGCAGTTCGATCTCGATGGGCATTCCGGGCCGCATGACGATGAAGTCGCGGGCCAGACGGTCGGCGAGTTGCGGCGCCATTTCACGGGCGCGGCCAATCAAGCGCCGCACGTCGATATCTTCCCCTTCGCCGGGCATGGGCCGGTCGGCGTCGTCGTCCTCGTCATCGCGCTTGGCGGGGGTCACATCGACGGACTTTCTCTCTCCTGCGCGCAGCAAAGAAAGCGAGATGGCCTTGCCTTCCGAATTGGCCACCGCCTCGACGAGGTCGCCGAGTTGTTGCAAGCTCTTGTCGCCCGCCTTGAGCAGGATGTCGCCTTGTTCAATGTCGGCCTTGTCGGCGGGACTTTCGGGCGCGACGCGATCGACCAAGAGCCCCTCGTCTCCCAACTTGAGTTGCGCGCGCAGCGCGGGCTCGGCGGGGCGCACCGCCAAGCCAATCCAATAGCGGTGAGCCGCTTCGGTTTCGACGTGGACCCGCTTCGTCTGATGATCTTCTTTCGCGTCGTCGCTCTCGGCCTGCGCGGCGGCGCCGGTGAGCAGAATGGCGCCCACCATCGCGGCCCAGGTCGCTTGCTGCTTCCAATGTTCAAGACTCATAGACAAGTTCCTTTCCAGGTTGGCCCCCCACGGTTATTCGTAGTGCAGCCCCGTATAACGCACATCGAGGCGCTCGATCGGCACCAGCGCCCGCCGGCCATCGTCGAGTTCGACCGGCCACAGCACTTGTCGCCGCTCGACCGCATGGCCGTACTGTTCCAATTCGCGAATCAGCTCGCTGGAGGTTAAATCTTCCGACGCAGCGGCAGTCGGCAGCCAGATTGTTTCTGGATGGTTCTCGGACGAGGCGAGTTGCTCGTCTGCCGCTACCGCCGACTCGGCCGCTGGGTCAGACGATTGCGCTGCGCCCGTCGGTGTGTTGGCGACCAGCGCGGGCTGAATGGCCGCGCTGGGTGATTTTGCCACCTGGTTGCGCGTGGCAAAGGGACCGTGCGGGCCGCGTAGCGCCAAACCGAGCGCGAACGCCATGAGAAAGCTGGCGGCCATGGCCGCGAAGGTGGCGCCGGAACGGAGCCAATGCCGGGCCGGGCGACTAGCCGCCAGCGAGGCGCTCGTCGCAATGGGCGCCGATTGCCACTGGCGAGCGCCTTCGCGCCAGGCCTGCGCCTCCAAGAACGCAAGCGCGCAGTGGCGCCAGCCATCGGGCGTGCGCTCCAGTTTGAGCAACAGCTCACGGCGCGGCGCGTCGGTTAGCTCTTCGTCGACCAAGAGGTCTAGCTCGCGCTCGAGCTGGCTATCGATTTCTTCGTTACGCCATTCGTTCATGGTCAGGTCTCAATCGCGCAGGTCGCCGCCAATCGTTCGCGGAGCCGAGTTCGCGCGCGGTGCAATCGGGCTTCGACCGCGCTATGACTGGTGCCGAGATGGGCGGCAATTTCGTGGTAACTCCAGTTCTCCGTATATTTGAGGAGTAAAATCTCCGTGTCGCGACGCGGCAATTCGGCCAGCGCCTCGCGCACCAGTTGGCGTCGCTCGTCGGCCATGAGCCAATCGAGCGGGTCGAGCGGTTCGCGCCCCGCGTGCTCTGCTCGCATGGCGTACCCGGCGGCGAGCTTGCGCGACCGACCTCGCCCGCGGCGATACACCAGCGATTGCAACACCGCCAGCCGATAGAGCCAGGGGGCAATACGATCGGCGTCGCGCAGTGGGGAGCGTTGGGCCAGCGCCGCCACGCGAACTTCTTGCAGCACCTCGTCGACCGCGGCCCGCTCGCGCAGGCGCGCAGCGACCACCGTGCGCAGCCAACGATCATGGCGAGCCAGTTCGGCTGGCCAGTCGATGGTTGGGCGCTCGCTGTCGGCTCGGCCGTCGTGGTCCGCCGTCTCCATCAATCACGTATTCTCATCAGGCACAAAACCGCTTCGCATCGGGAGCTCTGGCGCGATTTGAGTTGGTTTTGTCCCGTAATCCATTAGATAGTTGCCGCCGGCTGGCAGTTCTTTCGCTGGCGGCGCGAGAATCTTGAACCGGGCAAACTTAAGTCGCTTCGCCAGACTGGTTTGGGGAGTTATGCGTTGGCTCAACATCGCCTAAAATCAGGGGCAATACTCACAGGAAATCACACCATGCCGCAGCAAAAACCAGCCGGCCAGTGCTGGCTGCTCAAAACCGAGCCAGGGAAATTCTCGATCCAAGACTTGGCCAAGAGCAAGAACCAGACCACTTTTTGGAACGGGGTACGCAATTATCAGGCCCGCAACTACCTGCGCGACCAGCTTCGCCCGGGCGACCGCGTGCTGTTGTACCACTCGAACACCGAGCCAAACGCCGTGGTGGGGACGGCCACGGTGGTGCGCGAGGGATATCCGGATCACAGCGCGTTTGATCGCGGCGATCGCTACTTTGATCCCAAGTCGAACCGCGAGCAGCCCACCTGGTACATGGTGGACGTGAAGCTGGTGGAGATTTTTCCGCGCGCAATCTCGCTGGCCGAACTGCGCGGCCAGCCGGCGCTGGCGGAGATGGAGCTATTGCGGCGCGGCTCGCGGCTATCGGTGCAACCGGTCCGCGCCAGCGAGTACGCAGCGATTGTGAAGCTGGCGCATAGCGAGAGCGCGGCGCCGGCGATCCCAGCCGCGCCCCCGGCGAAGACCAAACGGGCGCCAGCGCGCGCCACTGCGGGCAAGGCCCAGCGCAAGACCACCACGCGGCGGACGAAATGAGCGCTGCCGACTCGCTAGCCTGGATCGACGGCGAACTGCGCCGCCTGACGGAGGCCAACTGGCTGCGCGGACGTACGTGTTGCGCCGGCGCTGGGGCGACGCTACAAGCTGGTGGCAAGGCGCTGCTGAACTTTGCGTCGAACGATTACCTGAATCTGGCCAGCGATCCGCGAGTGATTGACGCTGCCCGCACGGCGCTGGCGAGCGAAGTGGGCGCCGGCGCCAGCCCCTTGGTATCTGGCCATCGCGCCGCGCATCGCGAGTTGGAGCAGGCGCTGGCCGAGTGGGAAGGCGCCGAGGCGGCGCTGCTTTTTCCCAGCGGGTTCGCGGCCAATTTGGGCGCGATTGTCTCGCTGGTCGGACCCGAGGACGCCGTCTTTAGCGATGCGCTCAACCATGCCAGCATCATCGACGGCTGCCGACTCTCGCGCGCGGCGATCCATGTGTATCGGCATGGCGACACCGATCACCTGGCCGCGCTCTTGGCCGAGCATCGCGGCGCGCGGCGACGGTTGATCGTCACCGACGGACTGTTCAGCATGGATGGCGATCTGGCGCCGCTGGCCCGCATTGCCGAACTGGCCGCTGCGCAGGGCGCGATGCTGATGGTCGACGAGGCGCACGCCACCGGCGTTTTGGGAAGCGGCGGACGGGGCGCGGCAGAACTGGCGGGGGTACGCAAGCGCGTGGATGTTCACATCGGCACATTGAGCAAGGGACTGGGCGCGGCCGGCGGTTTTGTGTGCGGGCGGCGATCGCTCGTCGAGCTATTGGTCAACCGGGCGCGGAGCTACATCTTTTCGACCGCGGCGCCGCCGGCGGTGGCGGCGGCCGCGCGAACCGCTTTGGAAATAGTGCAAGCCGAGCCAGCGCGACGCGAGGTCTTGCTCGCACGGGCCGCCATGCTGCGCGCGCGACTAGTTGAGCAACGCTGGAACATCGGCGCCAGCCAATCGCAGATCGTTCCGCTATTGGTCGGCGACGAGGCCACGGCGCTGGCGCTATCGGCGGAGTTACGCGCGCGAGGGCTATGGGTGCCGGCAATCCGTCCACCCAGCGTGCCGCGCGGCCAATCGCGATTGCGAATCAGTTTGAGCTACGCGCACACTCCGGAGCACCTGGAGCGTCTGCTCGACGAGCTAGCCGACTTGGCCGGGCACGTCGCGTCCGGCGCGCGCCAAGGTTGATCGCGGCATGAGCCGCAATTGACGACGGGCGTCGAGCATGCGTGAGCGGCGCATGCGACGTGCGCCTTGCCAGCCGAAGCGTTCTTCCGCCGGATCGCGATAGACCGGCGCCGCCACACGCGCCGGCTCCAGAGAAAGTTGCATCCACGCCGCCAACTGCTGGAACAAGCGCCACCGGTTTGATCGCATGTGCGTGTCCTTGGGGTGAAGTGCCGTCAGATGCATCGAGCGGGTCTTCACCTTCAAGACTAACGAGAAGTCGCGCCAGGGCAAACTTTTTCTGGCTGGGTGACAGGATTGTCACGAAACGTGAACTTCGCGGCTCTTGATTTCAAGCCGGGCTGGCCGTCCGTACAGATGCGGTGTGCCAATTGGGCTATTCGATCGCCAGCAACACGCCCGCATAGAACCGCTCGGCGCCGCGACCAGAATCGAGCAGCAACGATGCGTCGTCGTCGATGCCGTGGCAATAGCCGCGCACTTGCCTTGGGCCGTGTTCCAACGTGACGGTCGATCCGCGGAGCAGGCAGCGCGTTTTCCAGTCGTCGGCCAGGCTGCGATGTTGCGCGGCCAGGCGAGCCAAATCGGTTTCGATGTCGAACAACAGTTCCAGCAGGGTCGCCGTCAGATCGACGCTCTTGCCGACCAGGTCGGTTAGGGCGATGGCGCGGGCCTGCACATCGGTGGGCGCCGCGGCCAGACTGTTGTTCACGTTCAACCCCACGCCAATCACCACCTGCGGTGGCCCCTCGCTCACGGCCGGCGCCTCGACCAGGATGCCCGCGATCTTGCGGCCGTCGCTGTAGACATCGTTGGGCCAACGAATACCGCTACGCGCGGCGGGCGCGCGGCGATCGAGCAGGCGGCAGATGGCGACCGCGGTGGTGATGGCCAACTTCGACCAGTGGGCCCGCGCCAATTCGGCCGGGGGGGTGAGCAAGAGCGAGAAGGTCAGCGCGCCTTGGTCGGAATGCCAACGATTGGCGCCCCGTCCACGGCCAGCCGTTTGTTGGGGGGTGAGAAACAGCGCCGGACACTCGGCGGCGCGCTCGCGCGCCGCGGCCAGCGCGGCGCTGTTGGTGGAGTCGATTGAGTCGAAGTAGCGCAATTCTCGAATCTGCGGCGCGGCGCGCAGGCGATCCAAATCGAAGCTCGTCGCCGTGCTGGTCATGCCTTGGCGCCCCTATTCGAGCCGGATCACCAGGTCACCGGTTTCGACCTGCGTGCCGGCCTGCACCAGCACCTCGCCCACCTTGCCGTCGCGTTCGGCGGCGAGATTGGTTTGCATCTTCATCGCTTCGAGCGTGAGCAGCTTTTGTCCCTTGGCGATCGAGTCCCCCTCGGACACGTTGACCTTGACCACCATGCCGGGCATGGGGGCGCCGATCTCGCGCGGGTCGTGCGGATTGGCTTTGGCGCGACGGCCGACTTCGGCTTCGAGGGAGTTGTCGGCCGCTTTGACGCTGCGCGGCTGGCCATTGAGCTCAAAGAACACGGTGCGCTGGCCATCGGGGTGCGGATCGCCCAGCGCCAGATATTGCACGATGAGGGTCTTGCCGGGGTCGAGCTCGAGGGCGACTTCTTGCCCTGGCTCGAGGCGGTAGAAGAAGACATAGGTGGGCAGCACGCTGGTGTCGCTGTACTGCTCCTGGTGGGCGACAAACTCCAGGAAGACCTTGGGGAACATCAAGTAGCTGACCAGTTCGCGCTGGTTGGGTTCGCGTCCCATGCGCTCGGCAAGTTCGGCTCGCGCCTTGTCGAAATCGGCCGGCACGAGGCTCTCGCCGGGGCGGCCCGTGAGCGGTTTTTGTCCACGCAAGACGCGCTGTTGCACTGCGGGCGGAAATCCGCCGGGGGGTTGGCCCATGCGACCGATCAACAAGTCGACGACCGACTCGGGAAAGGCGAACTCGCGCGTGGAGTCCATCACGTCGGCAATGGTCAATTCGTTGACGACCAGAAACAGGGCCATGTCGCCGACGGCCTTTGAGCTGGGCGTGACCTTCACAATGTCGCCGAAGAGTTGATTGACATCGGCGTACACGCGACAGATATCGTGCCAACGAGCGCCCAGCCCCAGAGCTTGCGCTTGCTGCAAGAGATTGGTCGATTGTCCGCCGGGCATTTCGTGGCGATAGACCTCGGCGGTGCTGGCCTTTTGGCCAGCCTCGAACGGCGTGTAGTACTCGCGCACCACCTCCCAGTAGTTGGCGATATTTTGGAGCGCCGCCGGATCGAGACGCGTGTCGCGCTCGGTGAAGCGAAACGACTCGACCACGGTGTCGAGATTAGGCTGCGAGGTCATGCCCGACATGGGGGCCGAGGCGCAATCGGCGATATCGAGCCCGGCTTCAGCGGCGGCGAGGATGCTGGCGGCCTGCACGCCGGCGGTGTCGTGGGTGTGAAAGTGGACGGGGACGCCGATTTCGTCGCGCAGGGCCTGGACCAGTTTTTTGGCGGCGTACGGTTTGCAGAGGCCGGCCATATCTTTGATGGCCACGATGTGCGCGCCCATTTTTTCCAATTCGCGCGCCATCTTCACGTAGTACTTGAGGTCGTACTTGTCGCGCCGCGGGTCGAGCACGTCGCCGGTGTAGCAGACCGCCGCCTCGCAGATGGCGCCGCTGGCGACCACCTCCTCGATGGTGAGCTTCATGTTCGGCAGCCAATTGAGCGAGTCGAAGACGCGAAAGACGTCGATGCCGGCCGACGCCGCCTCGCGCACGAAGGACTTCACCAGATTGTCGGGATAGTTGGAGTAGCCCACCGCGTTGGACGCGCGGAGCAGCATTTGAAAGAGGATATTGGGGATGCGCTCGCGCAGCAGGGCGAGCCGCTCCCAGGGACACTCCTTGAGGAAGCGCATCGCCGTGTCGAAAGTGGCCCCGCCCCACATCTCGAGCGAAAAGAGTTGCGGCGCCAGTCGCGCGTAAGCGTCGGCGATTTGCAGAATGTCGTAGGTGCGCAGCCGCGTGGCCAACAGCGACTGATGCGCGTCGCGCATGGTGGTGTCGGTGATCAACAGTTCTTTTTGATCGCGGACCCATTGGCTGAACTTTTGCGGCCCCAGTTCCTTGAGCCGATCGCGCGTGCCGGGCGGAATGGGGCGCGTGTGGTCGAGTTTGGGGACGGGCGCCGCGTCGCTGCGCACGTGGTGGGGACGATCTTTAACGAGCGGATGCCCGTTCACGGTGATATCGGCCAGATAGGCGAACAGCTTGGTGGCGCGATCTTTGCGGGGGGCCAGATTGAATAGCTCGGGGGTCTCGTCGATGAACTTTGTGGTGCAGCGGCCGGCGAGAAACGTGGGGTGCTGAATCAGGTTGATCAGAAAGGGAATGTTCGTTTTGACGCCGCGGACGCGAAACTCTTGCAGGGCGCGCTCCATGCGGCGGACCGCGTCGGGAAAGCGATTGGCCCAGGTGGTCGCTTTGACGAGCAACGAATCGTAGAACGGCGTGACCAGCGCGCCAGAGAACGCGGTGCCGGCGTCGAGTCGCACTCCCATGCCGCCCGCCGAACGATAGTGGGAAATGCGGCCATAATCGGGCAGAAAGTTGTTCTCGGGGTCCTCGGTGGTCAAGCGACATTGCAAGGCGTAACCGCGCAAGCGCACATCGCCTTGGCTATGAATGCCCAGCTCCGGATCGGAGAGCGGGCGTCCTTCGGCCACCATGATCTGGCACTTCACCACGTCGTGCCCCGTGACCTGTTCGGTGACGGTGTGCTCGACCTGAATGCGCGGATTCACCTCGATGAAGTAGAACTGATCGGTGTCGGAGTCGACCAGAAATTCGACCGTGCCGGCGTTCTCGTAGTTGACCGAGCGGCCAATGGCGAGCGCGGCATCGAGAATGGCGTCGCGCAGTTTGGGATCGAGATTAAACGAGGGGGCGATCTCGACGACCTTTTGATGGCGTCGCTGCACGGTGCAATCGCGTTCGTACAGATGCACCAGGTTGCCGTGCTGATCGCCGAGGAGTTGCACCTCGATATGTCGCGGTCGCTGGATGTACTTTTCCAAGAAGACGTCGGCGCTGCCAAACGCCAGTTGCGCCTCGCGCTGCGCTTGTTCGAGCGAGGCGGCCATTTCGTCGGCCGAGTTGACGACGCGCATGCCGCGCCCGCCCCCACCTTTGGCCGCCTTGAGCAGCACCGGGTAGCCAAGTTTGCTGGCAATGGCAGCGGCTTCCTTGGCATTGGCCAACGGCTTGTCGCTACCGGAGAGGATGGGGGCGCCGGCCTGGGCAGCAATGCGGCGGGCGACGACCTTGTCTCCGAGTTGATCGAGGATGTCGGGGCGCGGGCCGACAAAGATGATGCCCGCCGCGGCGCAGGCGCGGGCCAGATCGGGGTTTTCGGAGAGAAAGCCATAGCCGGGATGGATGGCGTCGACCTGTTGGTCGCGGGCGACTTCGATGATGCCGGGGATATCGAGATAGGCTTGGATGGGCTCGCCGCCGCGGCCAACCTGGTAGGCCTCTTCGGCCTTGAAGCGGTGCAAGGCGTAGCGATCTTCGTAGGAGAAGATGCCGACGGTGCGGATGCCCAGCTCGTGGGCGGTGCGAAAGACGCGAATGGCAATTTCGCCCCGGTTGGCCACCAGCAGTCTTTGGATCGATTTCATGCGCGCCGCAATTCTCAAAAGGTCTTATCCGCCCCCACTTTGGGGCAATTTGTCGATCGATATGGAACCAGCCAATCTACCAAGCTGCGCGGAGCTTGGTTAGTGGCGGCGCGCGCGGCGCGGCCGCGCGCGAGAACCGGCGCGCCGCGAGCGACGTAAAGGCATATGCAAGCGATGCTTTGCGCGCAATGATCGATGTTGCCCCAGTTTGCCCAAAGGGGTACCCTTTACCCCACTTTTGTTCCGTACCGAGGGGATAGCAAGAGCGCGCCGGCGGCGCAGGCCCTAACGCAGTGGCCGCGCTGGCGCCGCACGTTTGCCGGTTCGCGCGGTTTGCCAACCCTCTATCACACCGCTTCTGTACAGCGTGAATGTCAACACCAGCCCCGCGCTACTCGGTTGACTCTCTCCGCGAGGTTTTCATGCCACGTTTGCTCAGCGCATTTCTGTGGGCGATTGCTTGTAGTTGGTTGTGCTGCGCCCTGGTGGACGTTGCCCGCGCCAATGACATCGACGGCGGCAACGCGCGTTGGATTTGGACGCCCGAGCAGCAGGCCGAGCAAGCGCCGCCTGGGGTGGTTTACTTTCGCAAGACGTTCAACCTGGGCGACCCCGAGAGCGGGCGCATCGAGATCACCTGCGACAATCGCTACGAGCTTTATGTGAATGGGCGGCAGGTTGGCTCGGGACAAAACTGGCAACAGCTCGACACCTATAACGTCGAACGCTTCTTGATCAACGGCCTCAACCTGATCGCCGTGCGCGCCGAGAACGAGGCGGCAGGTCCGGCGGGCATGGTGGCGCGCGTGATCGTGAAGCAAAAGGGAAACACCGACGTCAGCCACTCGACCGACGCCTCGTGGTTGACCAACACGCAGGAAGTGCCCAATTGGCAGGTCAGCCGCTTGCCCGAGCAAGGTTGGACGCCGGCGCAAGAGTTGGGCGAACTGGGGGCGGCCAGCCCGTGGAAGACAGGCCCCAACGCCGAGGGTTCGACCGCTGGCGGCAGCCGGTTCATGGTGGCGCCGCAGTTTCGCGTCGAGCGGGTGGTGCAACCCGACGCGGCCGGTTCGCTGGTGGCGATGGCCTTCAACGAGCGGGGAGAGATCATCGCCTCGCGCGAGCGCGGACCGCTGATTCGGGTGCGCGACGAGAATGGGGACGGCGCGCCAGAGACGGTGAGCGTTTTTTGCGACCAGGTGACCAATTGTCAAGGCATCTTGCCGCTGAACGGCGATATCTTCGCCATTGGCGAAGGCCCGGAAAAGACGGCGCTCTATCGCATCTCTGATCGCGATGGCGACGGCACGGGTGAAACGATCAAGACGCTGCTCAAGTTCACAGGCGCGATGCAAGAACATGGCCCGCATGCGCCGGTGCTCGGCCCCGATGGGCTGATCTACATCATGATCGGCAACCACACCAGTCCGGAGAAGACACCCGAGCCGACCAGCCCCCACAAACACTACTACGAGGGAGACCTGGTGCAGCCGCGTTACGAGGACGCCGGCGGGCACGCCGTGGGCATCAAGGCACCGGGGGGCGTGGTCATCCGCACCAGCATCGAGGGAGACTTTGTCGAGACGTACGCGGGCGGGTTTCGCAACGCGTATGATTTTGCGTTCAACAAGCAGGGAGACCTGTTCACGTTTGATTCCGACATGGAGTGGGACGAGGGATTGCCGTGGTACCGCCCCACGCGCATCAATCATGTGACGCCGGGGAGCGAGTTTGGCTGGCGTAGCGGGTGGGCGACCTGGCCCGAGTACTTTGTCGACAGCCTGCCCGCCACCATCAACATTGGTCGCGGATCGCCGAGCGGGGTGGAGTGTTACAACCACTACGCGTATCCGGTGCGTTATCACAATGCGCTGTTCGCGTGCGACTGGTCGCTGGGGCGAATCATCGTGATTCGCACGGAGCCGGCCGATGGCACCTACGCGGCGCGGAGCGAGGTGTTCCTGCAGGGCCGCCCGCTGAACGTGACCGACATTGCGGTGGGCCCCGAGGGTTCGGTGTACTTCACCACTGGCGGCCGCGACACCGAAGGAGGCGTTTATCGTGTGGTGTGGACTGGCAAGACGCCGCCGCGCGGCAAAGAGACGGGGGTGATTCAGGCCATTCGCCAGCCTCAGCTATTCAGCGCCTGGGGACGCAACCGCGTGGCCAACATCAAGCGCGAAATGGGAGACGCCTGGGCGTCGCAGGTTACGGCCCTGGCGCGAGATCCGCGCTATAGCGCCGACGATCGCTGCCGCGCGCTGGACCTGATGCAACTGGTGGGGCCGTCTCCCACCACCAACCTGCTGATCGGACTGACCAACGATCGCGAGCCGCAGTTGCGGGCCAAGGTGGTGGACCTGATGGGCATACACGCCGACGAATCGACCAACGCCCGCCTGCTCGAACTGCTAGCCGATGCCGACGCCACTGTGCGCCGCAAGGCGTGCGAGGCGCTGCTGCGGGCAGAGTCGCCGCCGCCGGTCGATCGGCTGCTGCCGCTGCTCGCGGAACCAAGCCCCTATGTGTCGTGGGCGGCGATGCGGGGGCTACAGGCCATTCCACGACAACAGTGGCAAGACAGCGTGTTGCGCTCGGAGCATCCGCGTGTGTTTTTGATGGGCTCGGTGGCCCTGCTGGGGTTGGAGTTGGATCGGCCGACGATCGATGCCATCGTCAACCGTGGCAGCCAGTTGATGCAGGGATTTTTGAACGACCGCGATTTTGTCGACCTGCTGCGGGTGTTTCAGGTGGCGCTGTCGCGCGGACAAGTGCCCCCCGCCGAGGCCAGCGGCTTGGCGGCGCAGCTAGCCGAAGAATATCCGTCGCTCGACGCGCGCATGAATCGCGAACTGGTGCGGTTGTTGGTGTATCTCGACAGCCCGATCGCGCTGCCGCGGATGGTGGGTGAACTGGACCGGTCGGACAATCCGCTGGAAGAAAAGATTCATCTGGCGATGTATCTGCGCTTTTCCAAAAGCGGTTGGTCGCTCGACGATAAGCTGACGCTGTTGCGCTTTTATGAGTATGGCCGCACACAACCGGGGGGGCACAGCTTTAAGGGATATTTGGACAACGCCGCGCGCGACTTTGTGTTTGGCATGCCCGCCGAGGAGCAGTGGCAGGTGGTCGTGTCTGGCGCCGAGATGCCGAACGCGGCGTTGAACGCGCTGGCCAAGCTGCCGCCGCAATTGACCAGCGAACAGATTGGGGCGATTGTCGAGTTGGATCGACAACTGGTGAGCGTGGAGGGGGAGGCTGCGCGGCGCTTGGGGGTGGGCATCATCGCGGTGCTGGGGCGCAGCCAGGCGCCCGACGCGATGGCCCACCTGCGGGAGATATTTCAGAACCAGCCCGATCGCCGGCAAGACGCCGCCATGGGACTGGCGCAAGACCCCAACGGCGAAAACTGGGATTTGCTGGTCACCTCGTTGCCGGTGCTAGAAGGGATGGCCGCGCAAGAAGTGCTGATGCACCTGGCGCTGGTCGACCGCGCGCCGGAGAAGCCCGAGCCGATGCGACAGACAATTCTGGCGGGCCTGCGGCTGCGCGAGGGAGGCAGCAAGTACGCCGTAAGCCTGTTGGAGAAATGGACCGGCAAACAGTTCAGTCAGCCGACGGACTCGTGGGATGTGGCGCTCGCCTCGTGGCAGGACTGGTTCAGCCAGAGCTACCCCGATCAACCGCCAGCGGAGCTACCCACCGCGCCCGAGGGGAACAAGTGGAGCTACGAGCAGATCATTCAATATCTCAATGGCGACGGCGCGGCCGCCGGCGCGCCAGAACGCGGCGCTCTCGTCTTTGAAAAAGCGCAGTGCGTCAAGTGCCACAAGTTTGGCAACCGCGGCGAAGGGGTGGGGCCCGACCTGTCGGGCGTGGCGCGCCGCTTTCAGAAGAAGGAGATTCTCGAATCGGTGCTCTACCCGTCGCAGACGATCTCTGACCAGTACGCCAGCAAGACGGTGGTCACTACCGACGGGCTGACCTACACCGGCATTGTGGGGGCCAGCGGAGCGGACGCGATTGTGGTGCTGCAATCGAACGCGGAAAAGCAGATCATCGCCAACGACGCGGTGGATCAGATTGTGCCGAACAACAAGTCGTCGATGCCCGAGGGGTTGTTTAACAACCTGAGCCTGGAAGAGATCGCGGATCTGTTCGCGTATTTGAATCGTCCGGCGCAGTAATGCTTGCGTTGGAATTGCTTGGGTTGGAAAGCTTGCGTGGCTTTCTGGCCTTTCACTGTGAGTGCCGTCTCACGGCAAGACTGGGCTGTGCCTGCGCGCGGCCGATGGCGATCAGCGATTGCGTCGTCGCTCTACGCGTTAAAAGAGCGTGTAGATAAATGGCCCGGCGCCGGACGAGGCGGTCCACGCCAGCGCGCCGACGAGCGCCATGACGATCAGGATCGGCAGCAGCCACCACTTTTTGTTGTGGGCGAGAAAGTCGAGAAACTCGACGACGATGCCCGGCTGCGGCTCGCGCGACAGTTCTTCGAGCGAGGGCTGCGACGAGGTTGGTTGCTGCTTGGGCATGTTGGCTTTCTGGCGGCGGAGAGGATTGGCGGCTCTAGTATACGCGGTCGCCGCGCTGGGGGACAATCTGAGCGAATTGGGGCGCTCGTTATCACTACCGACAAGCCGATGTATAAGCGTCCACGCTGCGGATAGTCAGCGCGACGCAGAAGGATCATCGTTCGGTACACGGACTAAGGTGGGCTGCGCGTTGCTCTGGAGCTAAAACTGACGCAGGTAGCGCGCCAGGCCGCGGTTGGGTTGATACGCCTCCCAGTAGCTGCTGGCCTGGCGGTCGAAGCGCCGCGCGAGCGGGTCGCGACCGATCAGCCGAAACACAATCGCCACCGGCGTGAACACGCCAAAGTAAATCGCGCCCAACATGAGGTGCGAGATCAGCCAGCCAATCGGCCAGGTGAGCAGCATCAGGCCGACGTACACGGGGCGCAACCAGGCGGGACGAATCGCCGCCAGCAGCCGCGCGGTCGCCGCCAGCGACCAGAACAAAATCGCCGCGCGATAATGCCCGCGATACACGGCCAGCGGACAGGCGATCATGCCGAGAAAGAACATGGCCCAAATCGAGAATTGGCCGAGCAATTTGTCGCTGGGGCGCCAGTCGAGTTTGGCGAGCATGGCGAGGTGTCCGGTTAGTCGAGTTGAAATTGACGCAGGTAGCCCTCGCGGTCGCTGGCAAGCGACTCGGGCTGGCGCGACTTGAGCAGCACGCAATGTTCCAGCGCCAGCACATCGATGTTGGTGGCCAAAAAGCAGCGCAGCGCTTCTTGCGGCGTGCAGACGATTGGCTCGCCGCGCACGTTGAAGCTGGTGTTGATAAGCACCGGGCAGCCACTGCGCCGCTCGAACGCTTCCAGCAGGTCGCAGTAGCGGCCGTGTCGTTGCCGATCGACCGTTTGAATCCGCGCCGAGTAATCGACGTGCGTGATGGCCGGCAGCACGCTGCGCGGCGCCTTGAGTTGATCGATGCCTACAAGATGGGCCGCCTCGCCATTGAGCGGCAGGCGTTTGTCGCTGGCGACGGGCGCCACCAGCAGCATGTAGGCGCTGTCCTCCGCGGGGCGGGTTTGAAAATATTCGTGTACCCGCGAGCGCAGCACCGAGGGGGCAAAGGGACGGAACGACTCGCGGAACTTGATCTTGAGGTTCATCACCGATTGCATGTCGCCGCGGCGCGGGTCGCCCAGGATGCTGCGGGCGCCGAGGGCGCGGGGGCCAAACTCCATTGCTCCCTGAAACCAGCCGACCACATTGCCCTGGTCGATCAGTTCGGCCACGGCGGCGGCGAGCGCGGCGTCGGATTCGTAGCGGGTGTAGTTGGCGCCGGCGCTATTCAGCACGCGCTCGATCTGGTCATCGGTGTAGCTGGGGCCGAGCAGCGAGCCGGACTGGCTGTCGTGCGAGCAAACGACGCGCTCTTCGCCGAGCAGTTGATGCTGGATGAATAGGGCTACGCCGAGCGCGCCGCCGGCATCGCCAGCGGCAGGCTGAATCCAAATGTTTTCGAACGGCCCCTCGCGCAGCAGGCGGCCGTTGCCGACGCAATTGAGCGCCACGCCCCCCGCCAGACAAAGGTTGCGCTGGCCCGTTTGCTGGCGCACATGGCGGCCCATGCGGAGCATGATCTCTTCGGTCACCGCCTGCACCGACGCGGCCAGGTCCATATCGCGCTCGGTGAGGGGCGACTCGGGCTGGCGCGGCGGACCGCCGAACAAGCGATGGAACTTGCCTGAGGTCATGGTCAGCCCCTGGCAGTAGTTGAAGTACGACATATCGAGTCGAAACGAGCCGTCGGGCTTGAGATCGAGCAGATGTTGATAGATGAGGTCGGCGTAACGCGGCTGGCCATACGGCGCGAGGCCCATGACCTTGTACTCGCCGCTGTTCACCTTGAAGCCGGTGTAATAGGTGAAGGCGGAGTAGAGCAACCCGAGCGAATGTGGAAAGCGAAGTTGGTGGGTCAGTTGCAACTGATTGCCATGGCCGACGCCATAGCTGGCGGTGGCCCACTCGCCGACGCCATCGATGGTGAGGATAGCGGCTTCTTCAAATGGCGACGGAAAGAACGCGCTGGCGGCGTGCGACTCGTGATGTTCGGTGAAGACGAACCGCTTGCGATAGTCGCCCCCCAGGCCACGCGAGATCAGGCGCGGCAGAAAGAGCTTTTCGTTCACCCAGAGTGGCACGGCGCGCAGGAACGAGCGAAACCCGCGCGGCGCGTAGGCGAAGTAGGTTTCCAGCAAGCGCTCGAACTTGAGCAGCGGCTTGTCGTAGAAGCCGACCCAATCGAGTTCGCGAGCCTCGATGCCCGCCTGCTTCAGGCAAAAGCGAATGGCCTCGGCGGGGAAGCCGTCGTCGTGCTTGTTGCGAGTGAACCGTTCTTCCTGGGCGGCGGCGACAATGCGACCATCGACAACCAGCGCGGCGGCGGAGTCGTGATAGAAGGCCGAGATGCCCAGGATGGCGGTCATGGAATTGCCGGCGGCGGGCCGACTCTGCGACAAGGGTGCGGGCGAGGCTGGCCGCCGAGTGGCGGGGGCGCGTTGGCCTGGGGGCGTAGCGCACGGGTCTCGCGCCCAATCTAGGTCGCGCCCGGGGGAGCGTCAAACGCGCGCCGGGCACCGAACTTGACGCTATCGTAGCGGATTATTGGCCGCGGCGGACTCGGTGTCGCGGTAGCGCAGCGGATTCGACCGATTGCCGCTTGGCCATGCAGCGCGGGGCGGGGCTGGCTGGTCGGTGATTGTGACGCCCGAAAGGGACGGGCGCTCGATGAAGGCCGCGCGGCGGACTCCGGCGCGAGGCGGGGCGGTGCCCGGCGCCGAAACGCGAATCTCGGTCGGCAGATTGGCTGCTGCGCGGATCACCACCGGCTTAGGCTCGTCGCTGGCCTCGAGCGCGGCTTCGATGGCCGCCTCGATAGCGGGGCCTACTTCCAGCTCGGCCGAATCGACCGCCTCGGGCACGACCACGGCGGGCGAGTCGCCGAAACCAAAGCCCGCGCTGAGCGCTTGCAAGGTCGATTCCTCGGTGTTGGCGGGGGTGTGCTGCTGGTGGCGCACCTGCCGCGCGAAGGACTTTTCTTTGGACTCGACGCGGCGGTGGAACCGGGGTCCCTCGCTCGTGCCGGGATTTGTGGGGGCTGACGACGGCATGGGCTCGGCTTCGGTCGGGGCGTCGGCAGCAGGTTCCGTGGTCGGTTCACCCGGCGCTGGCACAATCGACGGCACTTGATTGCCGGGCCCGGTGGCCGGTTCTGTGCCTGGATCGGCGGCGGGTTCCGTGGTCGGCTCAGCCGCCGGTTCGGCGCCTGGCTCCGTGCCGGGCAAACTCATTGGTTCTTCTGGCGTGGCGCCGGGGAGCGCCGGTTCGGCGCCGGGCGGCGCAGCGCCGGGAAGTTGCATCTGGTCGCTAGGCATCTCGGGCATTTCCGAGGGAGGCAGCTCCAGCGGAATTTGCGGCGGCGGTGGCGGCATCTCGGTGTCTGGCGCAGCATCGGGCGCCGTGTCGGGCGTGGTGGATTCGTCCTCCGCGGGAGGTGGCAATACCTCTTCGGGTTTGGGCTGCGACTTGCGGCGCGGCTGAAACGTGGTCTCAGGCTCGCTGAAGGCGACGGCCGCGTTTTCGTGCCAGTCGCGCCAATAGGTGGGAAAGTAACCAAAGCCAGGACGTTGCGGCACTTCGGCGGTCTCAGCCGAATGCGGAAACCGATAGCGCCCCATCCGTGGGGGGCCGGGGAACTTGTAGGCGCGACCCAGCCCCTCGTTGCCAGCCAGCGCCGCGGAGGCGCCTGTGCAACCGATGGTGATCGCCAACACGAAGCAAATTGGATGACGCGCCTGGCGCATTGCTAGCATCCCAAGTTGAGAGCGGAACAGTCGTGGGCCGGTAGCGCGGCGCGAGCCTTGCGCATGCCGGCACAACTGGATTAATCGGCAAAGTCGCTGTCGCTTCTTTTCTTTGGATCTTGAAATCGCGTCAGGAAACCGCGCGGCGGCAGAATGCGTAGACAAAACAGGCGCTGCGGGAAAGACCGCAAACCGCCAGGCGCCCGACGAATGGGGCAGTTTGCGGAAGCCGCGTGAAAAGCGCCGGTTTGGTTGACACTACCCTGACCCCGTATACCATGAACGACTTGGGGCGGTTGGGTGGTTTTGAGGTCTCGTGTTCACGGAGACTTTGATCCGCCAGCGGCGTGTGTCGCGAGGGATGGATTCGATCGCAACTGGCGCCGGTTCGACGCGACTGCTGAGCTTGTTTCTTATCTGCCTCTTAGACTGTCGGGCGGCTGCCGATTGCTTGCCGGGCTTACCAGATTGCATGGCGAGCGAATTGAAAGAGTTGCCGAAGGGTATGGTTTCGCCGAGCTGAAACTGGCCCGCGCTATGGCGCCCGACGTTCTGGCATTCACTTATCACGACGAGTTTCCCTCATGAAACGCCTGAATCTCAAGCTGTTGATCATTCTGCTCGTTTCGGCCAGCGTGCTGGCCGGTTCGGCCTATGGCGTGTGGCGTTGGCAAATGAAGCGCAACGCGCGCAATTTTTTGGTGTGGGCCGAGGAGCAGAAACAGAAAGGGAACCTGGATGAGGAGTTGAATTTTCTGCGGCGCTATTTGCTGCTGGAGCCAGACGACGTCAAGGTGCAGACGCAATACGCCCTGCGTTTGGCCGACGCGGTGGAAAAACAGGCCTCGGCGCGGCTATATCAACTGGCGATCGAAAACCTGAACAAGTCGTTGCGCAGCGAGGGGTTGTCGAAGCAGGATCGGCGCGACGCGCGCGAGCGGCTGGGCACACTGTACATGCGCGGCGGGCGAGCGGACGACGCCATTCAACAATTGTCGCGGCTGTTGGAAGAAGAGCCGACCAATTCGCAACTGGAAAAGAAGCTCTCGGAGTGCGAACTGGCCAAGGGCAACGACAAGCGGGCCGAGGAGCTCCTGCGTTCGGCGATCGAGCACAAACCGGACGACGTCAACTTGTACGAGCGGTTGGCGGCGGTGTATCAGCAGCGCTACAAGCAACCAGAGGAGGCGAACAAGATTCTCGATCAAATGGTCGAGGCCAATCCCAATAGCTGGGAAGCTTTCCTCAAGCGCTATCAATATCGCGTGGGGCAAGGGGTGAACGACGCCGTTCGCGCCGACCTGCAAAAGGCGCTCGAGCTGGCGCCTGACAACACCGCGGTTCTGATGGTGGCCGCGGAACGCGCAACGGCTGACAAAGACTTTGAACTGGCGCGCAAGCTTCTGAAGCAGGCCCAGGTGAAGGATCCGCAGTCGCGTGATTTGTTTGTGGCGCTGTCGCAAGTGGAGCGCTACGCGGGAAATCTGGCGGAGACCACTCGTTATTTGGAAGAGGGGCACAAGGCGCACCCGCGGGATCCGGCGATTCTGTGGATGTTGGCCGAATCGCGACTGCGCGAGAACAACATTGAGGCCACGCGCGAGATCATCACCAAGCTGGAAAAGGTGGGGCTGGTGCCGGAGCGCATCGATTTTTTGCGCGCCTTGATCCTGATGCAGACCGGCCGGCACGCCGACGCCTTGGTGGTGTTCAACAAGATTCGCCCGATTTTGGCCACCGCGCCCGGCTTTGACAATCAAATCGACGCCAATCGCGCCGTTTGCTACCGCGCGCTAGGGCAGGTGGATGAAGAAGTGCGCGTGCTGGAAGCGATGCGCGTGCGCGATCCCTTATCGCGCGACATTCGCCGCAATCTGGCGCGGGCTTATATGTCAAGCGGCAAGCTCGACGAGGCGGTGCAAGAACTGCACGATCTGGCCGCCGCGGGGGACAGGGATGCGCAACTGTTGATGTTGACCGCGATTTTGGCCCGCAATCAGCGTTTGCCGGTGGACCAGCGCGACTGGACGGAAAGCGACGAGTTGATCCAGAAAATCGTGGCGTCGCAGCCCGACGATCCGACCATGCTGGCGTTGCAGGTGGAGTATCTCTCGAAGAAGGGGGATCGCGAAAAGGCCAAGCAATTGGTCGATAGTCTGGCGGACAAGATGTCGGATCAGCCGGTGTATTGGCTGGCGCAGGTCGACATGGCGACCTCGGAGAAAGGACCCGATGGCGGGTTGGCCGTGCTGGACGAGGCGGAAAAGAAACTGGGCGAGAAGAAAGAATTTCGCGTGCCGCGCATCAACCTTTTGGCGCAAAAGGGGGACGAAGCTTCGCTGGCCAAGCTGCAAGAGATCGCGACCCAGGCCAAGGACTTGCCGCCGGCGGAGGCCCGACCAGTGCTGGCCACCATCGCGCAGGCGTTTCACGGCCGGCGCAAGATGGACCAGGCGCTCGCGCTGTATCAACAAATGGCCGAGGCCAATCCCAAGGACATCGCGTCGCAACTCATGATCTTCAGCGTGCAGCGCGACGCCAATGACGACGCGGGCATGCGGAAATCGATCGAGCGCATCAAGGAGTTGGCGGGCGAGAACAACAGCTACACACTGTTCTGCGAGGCGGCGCGCATCGTTTCGGCGGTGGAGCGGAAGGAACAACCCGCTAGCGCGCTGGCAGAGGCCGAATCGCTCTTGGAGAAGGCCGCCCAACAGCGTCCCAACTGGGGCACGCTCGTTCGCCTGCGCGGCGACATTGCCGAGCGCCAAGGGGCGGCCGACGAGGCGATCATGTTCTATGAGCGGGCCATTGATTTGGGCGACCACAATCCGCTGATGTTGCGCAAGCTGGTGGCCATGCTGCTGGAGCGCGGTCGCCGCCCCGACGCCGAGCGCCTGTTGGCCAAGGTGCCCAACGCCTCGCAACTCTTGGGCTCGCGACTCGAATCGGTGATGAACTTCTCGCAAGGCAACATCGAAGACGCGCTGAAGTTGGCGCAAGAGGCGATCGCCGAAGAGGGCGAAAGCTACGCCATGCAAATGTGGCTGGGCGGCATGATGAAGACCGCCGGCAAAAACGACGACGCCGAGAAGGCGTTTCGCCGCGCGGTCGAGCTGGCGCCCGACGTCGCCACGCCGTACCTGGC
This sequence comes from Pirellulales bacterium, assembly GCA_019694455.1. Taxonomy (NCBI): domain Bacteria; kingdom Pseudomonadati; phylum Planctomycetota; class Planctomycetia; order Pirellulales; species Pirellulales bacterium. The sequence goes on along the minus strand of JAIBBY010000032.1, from coordinate 22,736 downwards.
GTTGGCGCGCTTCTACACCGAGACCTCGCACAAGGAGGAGGCCGAAGCGACCATCAAGGAGATGGAGTCGAAACTCGCGCCAGAACAAAAAACCGCGGCCATGGCCTCGGGCTACGAGATCATTGGCAACGCGATCGAGGCTGAAAAGCAATACCTGGCGTTGGCCGAGGCCAAGCCCGACGATCTGGCCACGCTGGAGCAGGTGGCGATTTTCTACGCACGGCAACGGCGCAACGACAAGGTGCTGGAGTTTGTTAATCGCATCGTGGAAAAGAGCGCCAGCGCCAAGCCGGAAGAGCAAGTGTACGTGGATCGCGCGGTTCGCACCCGGGCCGAACTGGCGGCGCAAAGTCAGACGCCGGCGGGCATTTTGCGAGCGATTCAGATTATCGACGCCAACGCCAAGCCGAACCGGCCGCTCACCAACGAAGACTTGGCGCTGAAGGCGCGATTATACGCGCAACTGCCCGACGGCAACTCGCGGCAGGCGGCGATTCGCATCTTGCAGGATTTGACCAAGAACAACTCCGGGCGGCGACAAGATCAACTGCTGTTGGCGCAGTTGTACGATCGCGACGGCAAGTGGAACGAGGCGAAAGACACCATGTTGTCATTGGTCGCCTCGACAGAGACCGATGGCAAGCCCAATCCGCTGTTCGTATTGAACTATTGCGACATGCTCTTGCGACACGACGAGACCAACGAAGTGGCGAGTTGGCTGGCGCGGCTCGACGGCACGGAAGCAGCCAAGGACCCGCTGTACATCGCCACCAAGGCGCGGCTGCTGCGGGGTGAAGGCAAAACCGACGAAGCGATTGAGTTGGTGAAATCGCAGATATTGCGGCCGCTGTCGGCTCAAGAGATCAACAAGCTCAAGCCCGTGGCCGACCAATTGGTGGGTCTCTCGAAGGACAGCCCCGACGCGGCAAAGTTTCTGGCGGCCGCGGAAGAGACGTATCGCGAATTGATCACGGAAAACCCGAGCGATGGCTGGCTGTACTTGGCCAACTTCCAGGCGTCGAATCGCACGCTCGCGGAGGCGTTTGAGTCGTGCGACAAGGCCATTGAGGCCAAGGCGCCGGTCGAGTCGGTGGCCCGGATGGGACTGGTGATGTTGCGCGGCAAGCCGGAGCAGCAAGACGAAAAGTTGCTCGCGCAAGAAGAACAATGGCTCAAGGCGGCCACCGAGGCGCAACCCGAGTCGACCGCCGTGATGATGCTGGTGGCCGACTTCCACGATCTGCGCAACCAGCACGACGAGGCGGCGGCCATCTATCGCAAGATGCTGGCTCAGAAGGACCTGGCGCCGGGCGCCAAGGTCGCCGCGCTGAACAACCTGGCGTTCATTCTGGCGGTCAAGGACAACAAGGGAGACGAGGCGCTGCCGATGGTTGAGGAAGCCATCAAATTGGTTGGCCCCGCCTCGGAGTTGCTCGACACCCGCGGCATGGTGCATTTATCGCTCGGCAAGACGCGTGAGGCGATCGTCGACCTGGAGAACGCCGTCTCCAGTTCGCCGAACGCTGTGAAGTATTTCCACCTGGCGCTGGCCAATCTGGCGGCGGGAGACCGCGCGGCCGCGGCCGACTACTTCGACCGGGCCCGCAACGCCGGGCTCACGGCCAGCACCGTGCCCGGCCTGGAGATTCAGAAGTTCGAGCAATTGCAGAAGGATTTTCCGCCCAAGAGCGCCGCGTCGACCAATTGACGCGGCGCGGGCGCGGAGTTGTCGTGCGGAGCGACTGGCGGCGCGCTAGCGCGCCGGGCCCCAGCGCTGTTCCAACCAGCGCGACAGGTAGCCCAGCGGAATCGACATCGCCAGATACAGCACGGCGGTCAACAGCCCCAGTTCGACGAACTTGAGGCTGGAGCGCGAGAGGATCAAATACTCTTTGGTCAGTTCGTGCACGGCGATCACGCTCACCAGACTGGTGTCTTTGAAGAGCGCGACAAAGTCGTTGGTCATCGGCGCCAAGGCCGCGCGCAGCGCTTGTGGAAAGATGATCCGCCGAAAGGCCAATGCCGGCGACATGCCCAGCGCCAGCGCCGCCTCCCATTGTCCGCGCGGCATCGACTGGATGGCGCTGCGATAGATTTCTGCCTCGTAGGCGGCGTAGGTCAGTCCAAAGCCGATGATCGCCGTTTGCACCGCCGGCAGATCGACGCCGTAATGAGCCAGCCCAAAGTAGAGAAAAAACAACAGCAGTAGCAGCGGCAGACCGCGAAACAGTTCGACGTAGGCCAAGGCTGCCCAGCGCAGCGGAGCGGGGCCATAGAGCCGCGCCACGCAAACCAAAAGTCCCAGCGTGATGGCCAGCGCCATGCTGGCCAGCGACAGGCCGAGCGTCATCAAGGCGCCGCGTCCCAAGAGCGGCGCGTAGTCGGCGAACCCCCACTTGCGCGCCGAGCTGGCCAGCATGTTCACATCGACCGCGGCGACCGGCATGAGCAGCGGCAGCGCGGCGCCAGCGGGGCTAAAGCCGAGCGCGGCTAGCTCGGCGTCGCCTTTTGCCAGACTGACTTGATCTGCGTTCCACAGATGCCAGCGCCGCAAGATTCGCGTCAACTCGCCGGTTTGAATCACTTCGCCCAGTGCCCGATCGAGCGCGGCGGCCAGCTCCTTGTCAGCGGGGCGCAGCGCCAGCACATATTCGACGCTCGGCGCATCGACGGCCCGCGTCGTCAGCTTGGCGTTGGGACGTCCGTAGTAGATGCTGATCGGTCCATCGAGCAGCACGGCATCGAGCCGGCCCAATTCCAGGTCGAGGTAGGGCTCGACCTGGCCATCGAAGCCGACGATGCTGCCGGCGGGCAACTCTTCGAGCACGCGCTGGGCGGCGCTGGCCGAGAGGGTACCGACCGCTTTGTCTTTGAGATCGGCCAATTCGCGAATGCGCGTCTCGCCGCGGCGCACCGCCAACTCGGGACGCGCGATGTAATAGGCTCGCGACAAGCGCATCATTTTCGCTCGCTGGGGGGAACTTTCGAATCCGCTGGCGATCAGATCGAAATCGCCGCGCTCCAGTCCCAATGGCAGACTGACCCACTCGTATTGCACAAAGTCCGCGCGTAGCGCGATGCCCAGCCGTTGGGCCAACCGCGCGGCCAGCGCGTCGACCAACTCCACCTCAAAGCCAATGATGCGGCCAGGGTCGTCGGGATCGCGAAGCTGATACGGGGCGCCCCCTTCGGCGTCTCCTCCCCAGCGCAAGACACCACCGGCCAGTCGCTGGCGCAGCGCGTCGTCGTCGGCTTGCGCGGGCCGAATCGAGACGGCCAGAGCCAGCAGCAACAACAGCCCAGCCAGCGCGCGGCGAGGACGCGCGTGGTTGATGGATCGAGTCGGCAATATCGAGTCGAACGGCATGGCAGCGCTTCTGCGCGAGACGGATGTTGGCGTCATGCTAGTCGGTCGGTCGCTTGCGGCGAAGCGGGGCGCGGCCGATAATCCGCCCTTTGGCGAGGGCTTGTTCAAATCAATCGGGAAGGTCTGGCGCTCATGTCGCTCTTGGTGGTGGGTTCGGTGGCATTCGATAGCGTGGAGACGCCAACCGCGTCGCGCGATCGCGTGCTGGGGGGATCGGCGGTCTATTTTTCGTACGCGGCCAGCTACTTCACCAAAGTGCATCTGGTGGGCGTGGTGGGAGACGACTGGCCCGACGCGCACACGCAACTGCTCGCCAGCCGCCAGATCGACACCGCCGGGCTGCACGTTCAAAAGGGAGCCAAGACCTTTTTTTGGCGTGGCCGCTACCAGCCGAACATGAACGATCGCGACACGCTCGACGTGCAACTCAACGTGTTTGGCTCGTTCAATCCCGTGCTCCCAGAGGGCTATCGCCACAGCGACTATCTGTTTCTCGCCAACGGCACGCCGGGCATGCAGATGCAGGTGCTCGAGCAGGTCCCCGGCGCCAAGCTGGCGGTGGCCGACACCATGGATCTGTGGATCAACACCCAGCGCGACGACCTGTTGCGGCTACTCAAGCGGATTGACGGGCTGGTGATGAACGACTCCGAGGCCAAGTTGCTCACCGGCGACGAGAATCTGGTGCGGGCCGGGCACAAGATTCGCGAACTCGGCCCCAAGTTCGTCATCATCAAGAAAGGCGAGCATGGCGCGATGTTCTTTAGCGAATACGAAACCTACGTGATGCCCGCCTATCCGACCGCCAACGTGATCGACCCCACCGGCGCCGGCGACAGCTTTGCCGGGGGAATGATGGGGTATCTGGCTTCGCGCGAGAACACCGACCCCAAGACGCTCAAGGAGGCGCTGGCCTACGGCGTTGTGGTGGCGAGCTTTAATGTCGAGGATTTCAGCCTCGATCGCATGCGCCAGATCGAACGAGTCGACCTGGACCGCCGGATGCAAGAGTACCGCAAGATGTTGTCGTTCTAGGCGATTCGCCAGCACGTCCGCCGCAAGTCTCCTGGGGACGATTCGATGCAGCACATCGTCCGCACGTTCCTGGCCGTTGAACTCTCCCCGGAAACGCGGGGCCGCGCCCTGCGCCTGATTCAGCGACTGCGCGCGACCGGCGCGCGCGTTCGCTGGGTGGAAGGGGACAACCTGCACGTGACGCTCAAATTCTTGGGCGATGTCGAATCGGTCGAACTGCCCGAGGTGTGCCGGCGCGTGCAGGCCGCGGTGGCCAACCTGACCGCGTTCGATCTGGTTTTTCGCGGCGCCGGGGCGTTTCCCGATGTCACCAACCCGCGCACGCTCTGGCTGGGAGTGGCCGACGGCGAGGTGCCAATGGCCGAGTTGCACCAGCGTGTGGAGGACGCGCTGGGCGAGATTGGCTTTCGTATCGAAAATCGACGGTTCAAGCCACATGTGACCATCGGCCGGGTGCGCGACACCCGGTCCGGCAAGCGCGATTTGGAAGATTTGCTGCTAGCGCAGGCGGACTTTGACGGCGGCGTGACGCATGTCGAAGAAGTGGTCGTTTTTGCAAGCTATCTGCACGGCGACGGGCCAGAATACGAGGTGCTGGGCCGGGGGGAGTTGCTGCCGGCGGACCCGGCCAGCTAGCAGACGGCCATTTTGCCGCTTCGCCTTGGCCACGGCGGAAAAAATCTGGGAAAAATTCCCTTGCTTCGCTCAGTGAACGCCGATACAGTATCCAGGCGTACAGTTTGCCTTGATTTCCATTCCATCGCCACACATTGCTTGACGCGATAAGCTTTTCCACGATAAAGGATTGTGTCCCATGGTCACCGCCGCCAAGAGCAACCATCGCATGCCCAAGAAAGAGTCCCCCGTCGCCGAAGGCAAGCCGACGAGCGGCAAGGCGAGCGACGCCAAGAAGGGCCGAACCATCAAATCGGTGCTGGAAGACAACTCCACGCTGAAAAACACGGTGGCCCAGATCGAAAAGCAGTTCGGCGAGGGGGCCATCATGCCCCTGGGGACCGACAAGATGGGGCCCATCGCGGGCATTCCCACCGGTAGCTTGGCGCTCGATTTGGCGCTGGGTGGACAGGGGTTGCCCAAGGGGCGGATCATTGAGGTCTTTGGACCGGAATCGAGCGGTAAGACGACGCTGGCGCTGCATGTGATCGCCGAGGCGCAAAAGCAGGATGGCATTGCGGCCTTCATCGACGCGGAACACGCGCTCGACCCAAGTTGGGCCAAGAAGCTAGGAGTGGATTTGGAAAGCCTGCTGGTGAGCCAGCCCTCCAGCGGCGAAGAGGCGATGAACATCACCGAAATGCTGATCAAGTCGAACGCGGTCGACGTGATCGTGATCGACTCGGTCGCGGCCCTGGTGCCGCAAAAGGAATTGGATGGTGAGATTGGCGACACCCACGTGGGTTTGCAGGCGCGGCTGATGAGCCAATCGCTCCGCAAGCTGACCGGCGCCATCAACAAGAGCAAGACGTGCGTGATCTTCATCAACCAGATTCGCGAAAAGATCGGGGTGATGTTTGGCAGTCCCGAGACGACGCCGGGAGGCCGGGCGCTGAAGTTCTACGCCTCCTGCCGTGTGGACGTGCGACGGATTGGCCAGTTGAAGGATGGTGAAGACGTGGTGGGGCAGCGGGTCCGCACCAAGGTGGTCAAGAACAAGGTGGCCCCGCCCTTCCGAGTTGCCGAGTTTGATATGATGCATGCAGACGGGATCAGCTACGAGGGGGACGTGCTCGATCTGGCGATTGCCCAGAAGTTGATCGTCCGCTCGGGCACGTGGTTCCGTTATGGCGACCTGCAAATTGGACAGGGTCGCGAGCGGACACGTCTGTACATGAAGGAACACCCCGAGTTTCTCGCTGAGCTGCGCGAAAAGATCTTGTCGGCGGGCGCAACCGCCGGCGAGGTGGCTGCCGAGGAATCGAGCGGCGGCAGCGGCGATTGGGACGGGGGGGCGTAGTCCCCGGCCAGCGCGCGGCTGGTCGGTCGATCTCGCCTGCCATGTCAAGTTATTGGTCAGCGGTAAAGGCAGTTCGATGTCGACGAGTCGCCGAACAATTCTGGCCGTGCTGAGTTGGGCGCTCTTGTCGTGTTCGCTCTTTGAGTCGCCAAACCAGGCGGCGGCTCAGGAGCACACTGGCCTAGAGGCAGCGGCGGCGATCGAGCAGGCGATGATCGACGCCATTGCCCGCTGCGAGCGCAGCGTGGTGGCGATCTCGCGGGTGCGGCGCGACGAGAGCGAACAACTGGCTCCCGAGCCGGGACAGTCGGACTTTGTGCCCAACGAGTTCGCGACCGGGGTGGTGATCGACGCGCATGGGTTGATTCTCACCAACGCCCACGTGCTGGGAGGGGACGAGTTTGCCCAGTCCGACTTCTTTGTCACCACGATCGATCGCAAGACCTATCCCGCCAAAGTGAAGGCAGCCGACCCGCGGGGCGACTTGGCCGTGCTGGAGATCGCGGCGACCGATCTGTCGCCGATTCGCCTGGGCAGCGCCAAGGCGCTAAAGAAGGGGCAGATCGTGATTGCGCTGGGCAACCCGTACGCAATTGCCCGCGATGGTCAGCCGAGCGCCAGTTGGGGAATCGTCGCTAATTTGGCGCGGAAGATGGGGCCGAACACGTCGGAATCGGCGGGCGAATCGCGCCCCACCATTCATCACTTTGGCACCCTCATTCAGACTGACGCCAAGCTGAATCTGGGCACCAGCGGCGGAGCGCTCATCAACCTCAAGGGAGAAATGGTGGGGCTAACCACTTCGGTGGCCGCCATCGCCGGCTATGAAGCGTCGGCTGGCTACGCCATTCCGGTCGACGACACCTTTTTGCGGGCGGTCGAACGCCTGAAGCAAGGGCGCGAGGTGGAGTATGGCTTCCTGGGTGTATGGCCGATGGATTTGACCGCTTCGGCGATATTGCAGGGGGCCTTTGGCGCGCAGATCAATAGCGTGGTGCCGGGCACGCCGGCCGATCGCGCCGATCTGCGGCGTAACGATATTGTGGTGGCTGTGGATGGCGAGCGCGTACACGACGCCGATCAACTGATGCTGGCGGTGGGGCGGTTGCCGGTCGAGTCGTTGGTGCGCCTGGCCGTGGTGCGCAACGGCAGTCTGGTCGAGTTGACCCCGCTGCTGGCCAAGTTTCCGGTGCGCGGCCAGAAGGTGGTGACAGAAAACGAAAACCGCTGGCGCGGGATGACGATCGATTATTTGACTTCGGTGCTGGATGGCACGGCGCGGCCCAATGTGCCTCTGGGAGAAGGGGGCGTGATTGTCGAAGAAGTCGCGGCCGACAGCGCCGCCGCCAAGGGGTTGATGCAGCCCAACATGGTGGTGACGCATGTGGACGGCACGCGCGTGCAAAGCCCCAAGCAGTTTCTCGACGCGGTGCAAGACAAACCGGGAGCGGTCGAACTGCGGCTGTGGTTGTCGCCGGCCGATCGCCCGGCGCGCACGATCGAAGCCGAATAGCTTGCGGTTTGCCGTCGGCGCGAGCCAAGCGGCTGGCGTCTTGTCTTATGGAAGCCGCTGCGGCGCCCCTACGGCCCGCCTATCTCGCCTAGTCCCTCTGGGGCGCAAGGGGTATGATACGCGGCGTTTCACCGCGTAAATTGCCAACCGCCAGCGATATTCCATGAAGACCGACGAACTCCGCGAAAAGTACCTCGCCTTCTTTGAATCCAAGGGTTGCGTTCGCAAGGCCAGCGACGTGTTGGTCCCCCGCTGGGACCCCTCGGTGCTGTTCACGCCGGCCGGCATGAACCAGTTCAAAGACCATTTTCTCGGCAAAGTGAAGTTGGAGTTCACGCGGGCGACCACCTGCCAAAAGTGCCTGCGCACCGGCGACATCGACAACGTGGGACGCACGCCGTACCACCACACGTTTTTCGAGATGCTCGGCAACTTCAGCTTTGGCGACTATTTCAAGCGCGAGGCGATCAACTGGGCCTGGGAGTTTTTGACCAAAAAGCAATGGCTGGGTCTCGATCCGGCCCGGCTCTCGGTGACGGTTTACGACGACGATGACGAAGCGGCCGAAATCTGGTCGCGCGACGTCGGCCTGACCTCAGAACGCATTCAACGGATGGGCGAAGACGAAAACTTTTGGCCGGCCAGCGCGCCGAGCCAAGGTCCGGACGGCGTCTGCGGCCCGTGCAGCGAAATTTACTACCAGACCGGCGATGGCCGCTCGGTGGAGATTTGGAACCTGGTCTTCACGCAGTTCAATCGCGTGGGCGCGCCACCCAATAATCTGCGGCCGCTGCCGAGCAAGAACATCGACACCGGCATGGGACTGGAGCGCACCGCATCGGTGCTGCAACAGGTCGAGAGCAACTTTCACATCGATATTCTGCTGCCGATCGTGCAAGCCGCGGCCGACGTGTGCGGACGAAAGTACGACGCCGCCAGCGAAGAGGGGCGGCGCCTGCGCCGCATCACCGATCATGTGCGGGCGTGCGCCTTCGCGATCCATGAGAATGTCTTGCCCGGCCCCAACAAAGAGAAGTACGTCATCCGCCGATTGCTGCGGCGCGCGGTGCTGGATGGCCACCAGATGGGGCAGCGCGAGCCATTTATGCATCGGCTCGTGCCGCATGTCGCGGCGGCGATGAAGAGCAGCTATCCCGAACTGCAGGAGACGGTCGCCCGCGTCGCCACGGTGATCGAAAAGGAAGAAGACAATTTCTTTGCGTCGATCGACACAGGGTTGGACCGGATCGACCGCATCCTCCGCGAGTTGAAGCGCGACAACCGCGTGAAGGTGTCTGGCGCCGAGGCCGCTGATTTATACACCACCTATGGCTTTCCGCCGGAGTTGTTCGAGACGATCGCGGCCGAGCACAACCTGATGTTTGATTGGGAGGGCTTTCGGCGCGAGATGGAGCAGCACGGCGTCGAGTCGGGCGCGGGCCAACGCATGGAGTTGTTTCAGAGCGGGCCGCTCGACGCGCTGAAAAAGGCGCTCGGTGGAACCAAGTTTTTGGGCTACGAAGCGACGGCGGCCGAAGGACAGATTGTCGGCATCATCGCGGGGGACGCCTTGTGCGACCAACTCGACGAGGCGGGACACGAGCAGGTGGTGACGGTGGTGCTCGATCAATCACCGTTCTACGGAGAAAGCGGCGGCCAAGTGGGCGACCAAGGCCGGTTGACCGGCGAGGGCGCCGAGTTTGACGTGATCGACACGCAACGCGATAGCGGCTTTATCTTGCATCGCGGACATTTGCGCCGGGGAGCGCTCTCGCTCGGACAGCGAGTTCGCGCGGAGGTGGACACCGATCGGCGGGCCGCTATCCGCCGCGCGCATTCGGCCACGCACATTCTGCATCACGCGCTGCAAAAGCGACTGGGCGAACACGCCCAGCAGCAAGGCTCGAAGGTCGACGCCGACTGGCTGCGGTTCGACTTTTCCAACCCCAACGCGCTGACGCCGGAGGACCTGCTCGAAATTGAACGCAGCGCCAACGCTCGCATCGTCGCCGCGCGGCCGATTTCCTGGCAGCAACTGCCGCTGGCCGACGCGCGCGCCGCGGGCGCCATGATGCTCTTTGGCGAAAAGTATCCCGAGGTCGTCCGCATGGTGTCGATGGGGGACTTCAGCAAGGAGTTGTGCGGCGGCACGCACCTGGACAACACGTCGGAGGTGGGACTGTTCAAGATCATTAGCGAGGAGAGCGTGGCCGCTGGCGTGCGGCGCGTGACCGCGCTCACTGGCGAGCGCGCGGTGGCCTATGTGCAAGAGCAAGATCAGGTGGTCCGCGAGATGGCCGCGCTATTGCGCGTGCCGGCGGCCGAACTGCCGCAGCGCGTGGCGAACCTGCAAAAAGAAATCCGCGATTTGCGCAAGCAACAATCGCAGACCAAGCCGGCCGATACGTCGATCGACAAGTTGTTGGGCGATGCCGAGGACGTGGGTGGCGCCAAGTTGATCGTCGCCGAACTCAAGGGCAGCAGCCCGCAGGCGATGCGGCAGCAGATCGACGTGCTGCGGAAGAAGGGAGGGGCGGTGGCGGTGTTTCTCGGCGCCTGCGAGGGAGAGAAGGTGCAACTGGTGGCGGCGGTCAGCCGCGAGTTGGAAAAGGCGGGCGTGAGCGCGGCCGATTGGATTCGCGAGCCGGCCAGCGTGGTTGGCGGCAGTGGCGGCGGCCGGGCCGATATGGCTCAGGCCGGCGGCAAGCATCCCGAAAAACTCTCGGCCGCGCTGGAGGCTGCCCGCAGCAAAGCGCGGGAATTGCTGGCCAAGTAGCTAGTCGCCTCGCGCCGCCAGATACTCAGCCAGCGCGTCCTTCCAGTCGGGCATGGCCGGGCCGCCTAGCGCGTGGTATTTGCGGGTATCGAGCACGCTGAACGACGGCCGTGGGGCCGGCGCGTTGTACTCGGCGGTGGTGATGCGATCGAGCCGCATCGCTTTGCCCGTTTGCCGAAAGATTTCTGCGGCGAAGCCGTGCCAGTTGACGCCGCCGATGTTGGTGACGTGGTACGTGCCGTAGGCGTCGGTGGTGAGCAAGAACAAGATCGCCCGCGCCAGGTGCGGCACGTAGGTGGGCGTGCAGTATTGATCGTCGACGATGCGCAGCGCGTCGCGATCGCGCGCCAGTCGCAGCATCGTCTCGACAAAGTTGTTGGGCTTTTTGCCCGGCGCCGCGCGGCCATACAGGCCGCACGTGCGAACGATGAAGTGCTTGGGCCACTGGCGGGCAAGTTGCTCTCCTTCCTGCTTGGTGCGGGCGTACATGCCTTGCGCGAAGAGCGGATCATCTTCCTGGCGCGGCTGGCGGCTCTCGCTCGGCGAGCCAAACAGATAGTCGGTGCTCACCTGCACCAGCGGGCAGTCGATTTGTCGGCACGCCTCGACCAGATATCCCACCGCATCGGCGTTCGCGCGGCGAGCGGCGTCGACCTCTTGTTCCGCCTTGTCGACGGCGGTGTAGGCGGCGCAGTTGATGATCGCGCTCGGCTGGGCCTCGACCAGCAGGCTGACCACAGCATCGCGATTGGTCACATCGAGTCGCTGCCGATCGAGCGGCAGCGCGCGGTCTCCCAGTTGTCGACAAAGCTCCCAGCCGAGTTGTCCGCCGGCGCCGGTGACGGCGATCTTCATAGAGGTTCTTTCTTGCGACGAGGGATCGCCGCGCTACACATCTTGCGTTGTCGCGAGACGTCGCATGGCGCCCCCGCGCTGGCCGTGGTCGTCCGGCGCCCGGCGCCGGGCGCCATGCGGCGGGCGAATGGGGCGAATTGTACGCATTCTAACGGCTGGGGCGCGGCAGATCGAATGCCTCCCTGCGCGGCGACTCCCGCCGTGTGGAGGATAGTCCCCCGCGACAAGCTGCGGGGGTATACTGAACACGTCGGCGCCGCGAGCGCGGTGACTGGCAGTTTTATTGCCTGGGAATTGAATACATGAAACGCGCGGCGCTGCTTTCGCTGGCCATTGTGTTCTTGGTGACGACAACCGCCTGGTCGCAAGGCCAACCACGTCCGGCGGCCAAGCCCGCGCCGCGTCCGGCAACGCCGGCCGCCAGCGCGCCTGCGAAGGCGCCGGCCAAAGCGCCGGCTGCGGCAAAGCCCGCCGCGCTGTCCGCGGACGAGGAAGCCAAGAAGCAGGCGATCCTCGGCAGCGAGCGATTCCATCAGGCGCGGCTCGCCTTTGAGCAATGGCTGACGGTGCAACAAATTTACACGCCAGCGCAAATCCCCGCCCTCAAAGCGCGATTCCGCCATGAGATCGCCGAGATGACCGCCAACCAGTTGGAGCAGTTTCTCAACCAGATGGAGGAGAAACTCAACATCCTGATGAGTCCCGAGGCGCAGGACGCGCGTAACTGGTTGGGCCATTTTGTGTCGGCCAAGGTGGTGCTGCCTCCCCAAGAGGTGAAGCAATGGGATATCTTGAACATGTCGCCGGCGCAGGTCGAGCAGCAATTGCAGATGATCGAGTCGCGGCGCGGTTCGATGCGCAGCTCGTCGCAGGCGTTCAGCCAGATGCGCCAGAATGAGGTGGCGGCGGGACGACAAGCGATTCAGAATCAGCAGGCACGATCGCAGCAATTGCGCGACCAGGCCACGTCCCGCATGGCGAGCGCGCCGGCGCCGAGCAGCTATGCTCCGAAGTTGCGCCAGCCCCCACCGCGCAAAGGCAATAGCTATTACATTTCGCCGTGGGGTGGCGTGGGCGTCATGCTCAACCCGTAGAGCGAATCGGCATGGCGCCGGAACGTATCGCCATCGGGGCCGAATAAATCTGGCTTTTGGCGCCGTAATTGTGCCGCGGCCGTCACGGCGCCAAAAATGGCGCATCGCCCGATTCTGGTCTCTGCACGCTCGGCCGCTGGTTGATTTAGCGGCGCCGCTGGGGCAAGCTTTCGCAAAAGCCGCAATGCGGGTCCCTTGCGCGGCGCGGAATGTGCGAGGGTTGCTCGCCGCGTTCGCCACTAGATTCTGTTAGCAGGCAAGCAGGGAAGATACATGACCGACGAGCGGCCCACCACGGACGGCCTGAGCGAAGAGATCTTGCGCCGGGCCGAGTTTTTGGATATTCGCTCCGACGATCGCGACCGACTGCACGGCCTGATCCCGCTGTACGAGGCCGACGTGCAGCGGTTTGTCGAGCGATTTTACGACCACCTGTTTGAGTTCGAGGAGACGCGCCGCTTTCTGACCGATCCGCAGCTTGTGGAGCGGTTGAAGCGCTCGCAAAGCGACCACTTGCGCACCATGCTCGAAGCGCAATGGACCGAGGTGTATCTGCAGAAGCGTCGTCAGGTGGGGCAGGCGCACGCCAACATTGGCATCGACCCGCAGTGGTTTCTCGGGGCCTACAACCAATACGTGCAGTACTATTTTCGGCGACTCGCGGAAAGCGCGGAGCCGCAGTCGCGGCCGCCGATCGAGGCGCTTTTGTCGGTGCTCAAGGTGGTGTTTCTGGACATTGGCCTGACGCTCGACGCCTATTTTGCGCAATCGAGCCATAAGCTGCGGCAAGCGCTCGACATGCTGTGGAAGGCGAATGTGGAGTTGAAGCACTTTGCCCAGTTGGCCTCGCACGATTTGAAGACGCCGCTGGCCACGGTGGCCAACCTGTGCGACGAGGCACTCGACGAGTTTGGCGAGGCGATGCCGGCCGGCGCGCGCAGTTTGGTGGAAGCGGCCAAGAATCGCACGTTTCGCATGAGCCAGATGATCGACGAGCTATTGTCGTCGAATCTGGCGTCGCTCGAAGAACAAACCAACGGATCGATCCCCTGCGAGGGCGCCTGGAACGAGGCGATACATCGGCTGCAGCCGGTGCTCGACGCGCAGCGCGTGCGGGTGACGGCGCCTGCCGCGCTGCCGGTGGTGTGGGGAAACCGCGCGCGGTTACAGGAGGTGTTTTACAACCTGCTGTCGAACGCCGCCAAGTTCGTGGCGCCCGGCACGGGGCGCATCGAACTGACCGTGAAAGAACATCCCGAAGGGCTTTTGTTGCGGATCGCCGACAATGGGCCGGGCATCCCCCAAGAGGCGCTGGAACGCGTTTTTCAACCCTTTCAACGACTGGCGCGGCATCGCGATGTGCCCGGCTCGGGCCTGGGGTTGTACTTCACCCGGATGATGGTGGACCAACAACAAGGACGCATTTGGGCGGAGTCGGAGGAAGGACAGGGAAGCCAGTTCTACCTATTGCTGCGCCGTCCCGAATCGAAAGGCGATTGATTAGGCGCCCAGGTGGGGGACTGCCGGTTGGCGCGCACCTGCCGAAGTGCGGTGGTCGATCAAGCCTGCGCCGTTGGGGTCGCGCCCGCCGCGGCGCTGCCGTCGATGCCGTATTTTTCGAGCAAGCGGTACAGACTTCGCCGATTCACGCCCAGCGCACGCGCGGCGCGCGCCTTGTTGCCGCGCTCGCGATTGAGCACCTCGATGACGTGCGCTTTTTCGATGGCGGCCAGCGCGTCGCTGGGGGGCCCGGCCACATAAGCCGCCGCTTTGGGAGAGGGTACGGTGACTTCGCTGGGCAGGTTGGCCAGCGTGATCTCACGATTGTCGGCCATGATCTTGGCGCGCTCGATAGCGTTGATCAATTGCCGAATGTTTCCCGGCCAGTCGCATTGCTGCAGCGCCTGCATGGCTGCGGGGTCGATGGTCCACTCCGACCCAAGGAACTTTCGGACCAAGAGCCCGACATCTCCGGTTCGTTCGCGCAGCGGCGGCAGGTTGAGCGACATCACGTTGATGCGGTAATAGAGATCCTCGCGAAAGCGCCCCGCATTCACCTCGTCGGCCAGGCGGCGATTCGTCGCCGCGAGCAGGCGCACATCGACCCGGCGCTCTTTGAGCGAGCCGACGCGCCGCATGGAGCCGTCTTCCAGCACTCGCAAGAGTTTGGCCTGCAGCGATCCGGGAATCTCGCCAATCTCGTCAATGAACAACGTGCCGCCGTCGGCCAGTTCGAACAAGCCCGGCTTGGCGGCGATGGCGCCGGTGAACGATCCCTTTTCGTGACCGAACAGTTCGCTTTCGAGCAGCGTCTCTGGCAAGGCGGCGCAATTGATGACCACCAGCGGCCGGTCGGCCCGCAGGCTGCACTGATGCAGCGCCCGAGCGACCAATTCTTTGCCGGTGCCGCTTTCGCCTTGCACCAAGATGGCCTTGTCGGTGGGTCCGGCGCGCTCGATGAGGTGGAACACCTCGAGCATGGCGGGCGACTGGCCGACCATCTCGGTCTGGAGCGATTGGCGGTGCATCACCTCCTTGAGTTGTACGTTCTCCTTGGCAAGCTGGCGGCGTTGATACGCTTTTTCGACGACAATCTCCAGCTCCGACAGCGGAACGGGCTTCATCAGATAGTCGTAGGCGCCTAGCTTCATCGCTCGCACCGCGGTTTCGACGGTCGCCTGCCCGGTGAGCATGATCACCTCGCACTCCTGATGGCGAGCTTGAAACTGCTCCAATAGTTCGATGCCCGAGACGCCGGGCATGACCATGTCGAAGATGGCGACATCGAACTGGCGGCGTTCGGCGGCGGCGAGCGCGGCGGTGGCGTCTTCGGCCTCATGCACCATGTAGTTGCGCCGCACGAACCGCCGAGCCACGGTGCTGCGGAATTCGCTATCGTCATCCACAACAAGCAGGTCGATCTGATGGTGCTCGCACATCGCAGGGTTCTTGGCAGTTGACTTCCGGAGGCCTGGGGGCTTCATATTTAGCAACCTGTGTACCTTTGCAAGAAAGCCAGTCGAGCGGCCGCTGGTTAGGCGAAGTTCGCGCAAATTTCATTGTGATCGAAGCGTCGGGCGCGTGCTATTCCGCACACTGTGGCCGGTCGGCACACTTAGGCCGCACGGTTTGGCTCTGTCGCCAGCGATGACTTACGGGCCATCCGCCCCGCGATTTGCACTGTGGCGATTGGGCGCCTATGGAATGCGCGGGCGCCGCAGGGACGCTCGAAAGTTGTTTGGAGATCGCGAGAGGGTTCACACCATGACCAAAAAATTCAAAATCGGCGATCACGTGGCCTGGAACTCCGAGGCGGGGCGGGTGAGTGGAACAATCATCAAAGTGCACACCAAGGATTTTGACTACAAGGGGCACACCCACCACGCGAGTCACGACGATCCGCAATACGAGATCAAGAGCGATAAAACCGACCACATTGCTGCCCACAAAGGGGGCGCGCTGGACCATGCTTGAGGCGGAGCGCGGGCGGCGACGTCAACCACCCGAGATAGCTGATTTTGCCGGAGAATCGGGGCGATTGCAGGGCAGCGCGCACCGCGCGAGCGTAGCTGCTAGACTGGAACAGGCGCCTGGTCAGCCGCGCCGTCAACCTATTCTTTCTTTTCGATTTTCAGGTTCCTTGCCATGCGACATGGTCTGCTTCGTTCACGGATTTCCGCGTTTTCTCTATTTGTGTTGGCGGCCATGGCGCAGCCGGCCGCGGCGCAGGTTTCGAGCACGGAGAACCTGGTGACGCCGCGCGGCACCGGCCGAATCTGGAATCTGTCGGATCGGCCACTCACCTATCGAGTCGCCCTCACCGGCGGGTCGTTGTGGTCGAGCGCCAAGACGATTGAGCCGGGCAAGTACCACGAGTTTCGCGTGCCCAAGGAAGGGGCGCGGTCCAGCATCCGCGGACTGGCCGACGCCGAGCCTTCGATCACGGTGAGCTACCAAGACACCATGCTCGATGGCGCCGTTCACCTGTCGTTGCCGGCGCGAACGCCACAGGGGCAAGTGGTGCCGAATTGGTATTTCATCACCGATTCGAACGGCTGGGGCCGCATGGTGCAATCGGCCAGCGAGCAGCAGGCGCGCGAGCGTCAAGCGGAATTGCGCCAAGCGGAAAAGTACTCCAAGCCCGAGGTGGCGCGCATCAAACGGATGCTGCGGGCGAACTTTGTGCTGTTTGATTGAGCCAGGTCAACTAGCCGCGATCGACGAGATGCGCGGCGATGCGCAAGGCATTGGCCGCGATCGTGAGGCTGGGGTTGATGCCGCCGCTGGACGCGAAGAACGACGCATCGGCGATGTACAGATTGTCGACGCCGTGAGCCCGGCAATCGCGATCGACCACGCTGGCGTCAGGATTGTCTCCCATGCGGCAAGTGCCGCAGACATGCGCGATCACTTTGTTGTCGTGCGATACGCTGAGCGTGAAGGGGCGATAGGGTTTGAATAGCTCGCGCAATTCGGCGGCAAAGGAGGCCGCCCGCTGTTGCTCGCGCTCGCGCAGTTGATACTCCAGGCGAAATAGCTGCTGGCCGGCGACGGTTGAATTGTCGCCCGGAAGCACGCGATTGTCGGCGTAGGGGAGGTCTTCGAGGATCGAGGCGAGCACCACCACCTTGACGCGCAGCCAATCCCAGAGCGGCCCCAAAAGAGGCCGCAAATAGCGGAAGTAGCGCAACTCTGGCCCCAACTTGCCGAGGTAATGCAGAAACGGCGGCAGCCCGCCAATCGACTGCACCGAGCCATATTTTTTTCCGTCGCGCCAATAGAGATCGTTGAACGCCAGTTCTTTGGTTTGGCCGCGGATCGCCTGGCGCAGGCCGCGCGGCCGCAGCACCGTCATGTCGATGCAGTGCCGCATGAGATTGCGACCCACTTGATCGGAGGCGTTGGCCAGCCCGCGCGGCCACTCGGCGGAGGTCGAGCGCAAGAGCAGCGCCGGCGTGGCGAGCGCGCCGGCGGAGATAATGAACTGCTTGGCGCGGAGCGCGAGCGTGTCGCCGCGCCAGTGGCAGATCAACTTGTCGACGCGGCGCGGGCCAGCCTCGAAGCGCAGCGCCGCGCACTGCGAGAGCAACGTGGCGCCGTGGTTATGCAGCGCCGGCGCAACGCAGATTTGCCCCGCGTCGTTCTTGCACTGGCGATCGCAAAGAAATCCTTGGCAGGTCTGGCAATCGGGCAGATGCTCGCAAGCCAAGTGCAACTGGTAAGGATGCAGGCCTCCTTGTCGCAAAAAGTCGAACACGCCGGCGTTGGCCGTGGTGAGCGGGGGGGGCGAGAGCAGATGGTCGCCTTCGACTGTTGGCCGCAAGGGATCGGCCGTGCCGCGCACGCGGTACAAGCGCTCGGCCGCGGTGTACCACGGCGCCAGATCGTCGTAGTCGATGGGCCAGGCATCGGGCAGCGTCGTGCTGGTGGCGTCGGCGTGCTGCGCGCGCGGCGTGAAGTCGACCGGAAACAATCGTTCGAGCACCATGCCAAAGAGCGCCGACGAGCCACCCGTGCCGTTGCCGATCTCCGGCACAAAGCTTTTGGGCTTGGCAGCGCTGCCATCGGCCACCTCATCGAACGAGCGGCAAGCGCGGGCGAGCGCCGCCTGACGCTCTGGCGCCGGGAGTCGCGCCAGGTCGCAAGTCTCCTCGGGCGTGAGGCCACGAATCTGATCGGCGCCAAAGTCGACGAACGACTGTCCTTTTTCGACGAACAGCACGCGCTTGCCGGCGCGCGCCAGCGCGTAACCTAGCGTGCCGCCCCCCATGCCGGCGCCAATCACAATGGCGTCCCATTCGATCGATGTGGGATCGGGGACTTGCTCTGCTACAGTCATGGCGCGCTCGGTGGCAAGTTACAGACGGTGCTGCAGGTGTGCCGCTACCCGCAGCGCGTTGGCGGCAATGGTGAGGCTGGGATTGATGCCGCCGCTGGAGGCGAAGCAGGAAGCGTCGGCCACGTAGAGATTGTCGAGACCGTGCGCGCGGCAATCGCGGTCGAGCACGCTGGCGGCGGGATCATCGCCAAAGCGGCAGGTGCCGCAGACGTGAGCGATGGCCGTGTTCAATTCGGCGCCCGGCAGTCGCGCGATGTCGTAGGGGCGCAGCGCGCCGTCGATCCTCTCACGAAATTGCGCGAGTCGGCGGTGCTCGTCGGCGCCCAGTTGATAACGCATCCGCAGACGTTGCAGGCCATCGGCTGCGATCTCGCCCGGCCAAACGCGGTTCTCGGCGTACGGCAGATCTTCCATGATGCAGGCCAGCACCAACCTCCGATTGCAGAACTCGTCGCCTAGCCGGCACAACAGGGGCCGGCACCAGCCAACGAGCCAGGTCCAGATATTGGGACGGTAGAGAAAGTACGAGATCGGCGGCAAGCGGCCAAACGATTGCAGCGTGCCCCCCTTTTCTCCATCGGCGCAGTAGAAGTCGTTGAGCCCAACCTCCTTGACCTGCCCATCGCGCGGCTGATCGGTTTTGGTTTTGACCATCACCAGGTCGATGCAGTGCCGCATGAGGTTGCGACCGACTTGATCCGACTCGTTCGCCAGCCCGCGCGGCCACTCGGCGCTATGCGACGCCAAGAGCAGCGACGGCGTGACCAATCCGCCGGCGGCGAGTACGACAAATCGGGCCTGTAGCCGCAGTTCTTCGCCGCGCCGGCGGCAAATCACCTGCTGAACGCGCGTACGATCGGCCACCAATTGCAGCACGGTGGTTTCGTCGAGCAGGTGCGCGCCGCCGCTCGCCAGCGCCGGAGTCAGACACATGCGGCCGCTGTCGTTTTTGCACTCGCGCGGGCAAAGAAATCCTTGGCAGTTTTGGCAGTCGGGCAGGTGCTCGCATCCCAGATGCAATTGATAAGGGTGCAGTCCTTGCGATTGGAAATGCTCGGCCAGTTCCGCATTGCGCGGTGTGAAGGGAGGCGAAGGCAACAAGTCGGAATCGGTGTTGTCGCCCGGCCGCAGTGGATCGAGCGAGCCATGCACGCGGTAGAGCGCCTCGGCGCGTTGATACCAAGGACGCAGTTCGTCGTAGGATATCGGCCAGCGCTCGGGCAGGTTGGCGTCGGCCGCCTGGGGATGACACTGTCGCGGCGCGAAGTCGGCGGCAAAGAGGCGTTCGAGCGCCATGCCATAGAGTGCCGACGAGCCACCCGACCCCGCGCCAATAAAGGGAGTGAAGTGCTTGGCTTTGGGCTTGGTCTGGTCGTCGATGTCGTCGGTCGAACGGCCGCCGCGCTCGAGCAGCGCGCGGCGTTCGGCGAGCGACAAGCGGCGCAGACCGGGGCGATCTTCGGGCAAGACGCCGCGGATGGAATTTTCGTCGCCGGGCAGACTGGCGCGCCCCTTTTCGACAAACAGCACGCGATGACCTGCCTGCGCCAATGCATGCCCCAGCGTGGCGCCCCCCATGCCGGTTCCCACAATTAGCACATCCCAGTTCACGTCCTGTGGGCGGTCGATGGAATGATCTGGCGACGACATGCGGCGATCAAC
The DNA here is from genome assembly GCA_019694455.1 of Pirellulales bacterium. Classification (NCBI taxonomy): domain Bacteria; kingdom Pseudomonadati; phylum Planctomycetota; class Planctomycetia; order Pirellulales; species Pirellulales bacterium. The sequence goes on along the minus strand of JAIBBY010000032.1, from coordinate 2,620 downwards.
AGGGCTGAGAAAGCGTGGGGCGAACTGGTGATGCTAAGGGGGACCGCGCTCGGGTGCAATCGCCGGCGCCGGTTGCTAGATCACAACCACCTGATCGAAGGGGATGCGGGGGCGATTGGTCCAGTCGTCCGCAGCGGCTGGCGCGGCGACTTCATTCGGCGGCGTCACCCAGGCGACGATCGATGGGTGATGCGCGAGCAGCGGACAGAGAGCGGGGGCCCACTGGCGCGGCATCATCTGCGCGACTGCGATGCCTTGCTCGTCGAAGCTCGAGTACCAGGCGTCGGCCAGAATCTCCAGACTGGCGAGCGGCCGGCGGGCGGTCGCCGCCAGCGCGGCAAGACACTGGGTATCATTGGCTGGCGTTAAAGGAAAGCGCGTCGCGGGGAGGGGCAGCGCGATCGCCTCGCCGAGAACTCGCAATCGGTCGCCTTCCCAAGCGAGGCCCAAGGGAGCAGTTACGTACTCGCGGCGCCAAATGGCGCCATGCGCGGAGAGCAGCTTGACTTCGAATGTACCCAGCCGATTGGGCTCGCCAAGCGACCAGGGACGCAGACCGAAAAGATCGGTGCTGAGGATAAAAGGTTCGCCAACCTCAACGGGTTGATACACCAGTTCGCGCTGGTCGTGCGATAGCGCGACATGCAGCGGGCCAGAACCGGGAGGACCATTGACCTGCGCGCTGAACCGCAATCGAGTGACGCCGGCCTGATAGGGGAGCGATAGCGAACACTGAGTCAGCCAGTGGCTGGAACGTACTTCCAGCCGCACGTCGCGGATCAACCCGCCGGGGCGGAGTTCGCGACCGGGGCGCAGCGCGTCGGCCGGCAGCACCTCGATGATTAGCTCGTTGTGCGGCGCCAATAGCGCGGTGATGTCGGCCTCCCACGGCAGCGCATAGCCGAGGATATGCCCCAACTCGTGCTCGCCAAGCGAAACGCGAGCGCTGGGATCGGCGCCGTCGCAGCAGAGCCAGACGCGCTCATGCGGGTCGATGCCGGTGGGACGATTAAAGCGGCGCGAGTAGCGCAGCCCGCGCTGCTGGTCGATCGGCGTGAGCGGCGACTCGCCGGGGACTTCGATGCGCAGCGGTTGGCCGATCGAAATCGATTCGCTCTCGCGAATCAGCGGACGCAGTTCCCAGGGGGCGCGCAAATGAATGGTGTGCGGATACGTCATGTTGGGTACTCAATCACCGTCTTGATCGAGTCGCGGCGGCGGGCGGTAAAGTGATCGAGCGCATCGGTCGGAGCGAGGCGGTCGGTAATCATTCGCGCGAGGAGGGGGGGCGAGCAGCGGCGCCAATCGTCCAGCCGCGCTAGCGCCTCGGCGAAGTCGCGCGGGGCCGCGTTGACGCAACCGATGAACAGATTGTTGCGAATCAACCCGTCGCGGATCAGACGTCCCAGATTGCATGACGTGGGTTGCGGATTGCGTCGACTGCCCAACCAAACCATCACGCCGCAACTTCTCAAGGCGGGCGCGGTGGCCAGCACCACCGATTCGGCGCCGGTGCATTCGAGAATCAGATCGTAGCCGTCGCGCTCGATGGTTTGGGGCGAGAATTCAAACCGGTCTTGATGGACATAGTCGGCGCCGAGATCGCGCGTCAGCCGCGCGCGGGAGGAATCTTCCGAGTCGCGGCCATAGATGGCGCAAGGCCACTGGCGCGCACGCGCGACTAGCGCCGCGGCAAAGGCGATTGGTCCCATGCCCGTCACCAGCACGCGGGGCGGAGGAGAGGTCCAGATGCCGTCTTCGAGCCGCGCTTGCTGCAGGAGCAAGGCTTCGTTCACTCCCTTGGCGGCCACGGCCACAGGCTCGGTGAGGACAGCGAACTGGCGCAGTTCTGGCGGCACGCGCATCAAGTAGCGCGGCTCGTCGTTCCAGTACGGCACGGAGAAGCCATGCTCGTCGAAGATGCCCCGCTCGGTGAATTGGCCAACGGCGAGCATATCGACGCGGCGGCGCGAGAACTGCGGCAACGCGCGGCGGACGACCGGCACGACAAGATCGCCCACCTGAATGCCGCGATCGGCGCCAGACAACCGATCGGAGAGACAAATGGCCTGCTGCGGGGATAGCGCGCCGAGTGACTCGACGCGCGCCAGACACTCGTGCCCCAGCACCAAAAACGGTTCGCCCGGCGGGCAATGTGGCTGTTGCGAATCGAGTATCTCGCGATCGGTGCCGCAGATCCCCAGTTGCAGGGTGCGGCACAGCACCTGCCTAGCGCTTGGCGCCGAGGGCTCCTGGAGATCGACCAGTCGAGGCTGGCTCGAATGGGGAAAGGCGGCAATTCCCTGCATGCGGCACAGTGCGGGATTAAGCGGGAAACGTTTTCCGCTAGTGTACCGTGGTCGCGCGGCGCCGGCACGCAGTCACAATGCACGCCGCGATCAAGCCGGTTCAATCGGCTTGAAGCGCTCGCTGGGCAGCACCACCGATTGCACGCGAACGCCAAACTTGTCGCCTACTTTGACGGCCTCTCCGTGGGCGACGCAATGGCCGTTGACCTCAACATCCAACGGGCCGTCGCAGGCCTTGTCAAAGTGAATGATCGAGCCGGCCACAAGCTCCAGGACTTGTTGCACCGATTGACGCTTGGCCGCGAGCGTCA